>CANQMJ010000021.1 GCA_947624945.1 uncultured Clostridia bacterium
CACGATCTGATGTTCTCCGGCACGCTTTACGTCAACGGCGTATACGATCTACCCGTCACGCATCATCTGCTCGCGCCGAAAGGAGCGTCGATAGAGGGGATAAAGACGGTGCTTTCGCATCCGCAGGCGCTATCGCAGTGCGAGACGTACATAAAAAGGCACGGATTTGCGACCGTCGAGGCGACGAACACAGCAGTCGCGGCAAAGACCGTGGCAGAGGGCGGCGATCTGACAGTCGCCGCGATAGCGAGCGAGGAGACGGCGCCGCTTTACGGACTCACGGTCCTCGACCACGACATCAACGACAGCAACACGAACACGACGCGGTTCGCAGTGTTCACGCGTCTCAAAAACGACGCCGAAGCGAAGCACAACAATTTCATACTGATGTTCACGGTCAAAAACGTCGCGGGCGCGCTCGCGAGAGCGATAAGCATTATAGGCGAGCACGGCTTCAACATGCGCGTGCTCCGCTCGCGTCCGATGAAGGAGCTCGCGTGGCAGTACTATTTCTACATCGAGGCGGAGGGCAGTCCCGAGGGCGAGGAGGGCGAAAAGATGCTGTCCGAGCTGTCCGAGTTCTGCGACAGGCTGAAGGTCGTGGGCGGATATGAATCCGAACCGACGCTGGGAGGCGGCGTATGAGTGAGAAACTGACTGTGGCGCTCGGCGAGCGCTCGTATGACATAATTATCGAGCGCGGCTGCGCGAAAAGAGCGGACGAATACCTCGATCTCGACAGAAACGTGCTCGTCGTGACCGACACGGGCGTACCCGAAATGTACACGCGCGCGGTCGCCGATGTGTGCCGCGGCTCCGTCATAGTGACGGTGCCCGAGGGCGAGGGGAGCAAGTCGATAGCGCAGTTCGAACGGCTCCTTTCCGAGATGCTCGAATGCGGATTTTCGCGCCGCGACTGCGTCGTCGCCGTCGGCGGCGGCGTCGTCGGCGATCTTTCCGGCTTCGCCGCGTCCGCCTATATGCGCGGCATAGATTTTTACAATATCCCGACGACGGCGCTTTCGCAGATAGACTCGTCGGTGGGAGGCAAGACAGCCGTCAACCTGCGCGGCATCAAAAACGTCGTCGGCGCGTTCTATCAGCCGAGGCGCGTCCTCATCGACGCGGACACGCTGTCGACGCTGCCGCGCCGTCAGCTCGCGAGCGGACTGTGCGAAGGGCTCAAAATGGCGGCGACGTTCGACGCGGAGCTGTTTGCCGAGTTCGAGCGCGGAGACGCAGAGGACAGGCTCGAACATATAATCGCGCGGTCGCTCGACATAAAGCGGCGCGTCGTCGAGGCCGACGAGCGCGAGGGCGGTCTGCGCCGCGTGCTCAACTTCGGTCACACGCTCGGTCACGGCATCGAGGCGGAGGAGGAGCTGCACGGTCTCTATCACGGCGAATGTGTTGCGCTCGGTATGCTGCCGATGTGCTCGAAGAGCGTGCGCGAACGGCTCCTTCGCGTATATGAAAAACTCGGTCTGCCGACGCGGTACGATTTTGACGCCGACCGCATAATGGAGGCGGCGATGCACGACAAAAAAGCGTCGGGCGGCGGCGTGTCGGTCGTGTACGTAGAAGAAATAGGCACGTACGAGATACGGCGCGTCACATACGACGAGCTGCGCCGTATGCTCGAGGACTACATAAAGGAGACGGGCGAATGAAAAACACGTTCGGCACATCGCTGTCCGTCACGATATTCGGCGAGAGCCACGGCCCGTATATAGGGGCGACGCTCGACGGCATCGAACCGGGACTCGACGTCGACGAGGACTTTATAAAATATCAGCTGTCGCGCCGCCGTCCGTCTGGTCGCATATCGACGTCGCGCGTCGAGGCTGACGAGTACAGCATTATAAGCGGCGTATTCGAGGGAAAAACGACGGGCACGCCGCTCACGGTCATAATACCGAACGCGAACACGAATAGCGGCGACTACGAGCGCGGACTGCCGCGTCCGGGGCATGCCGACTATACGGGCCACATCAAGTACCGCGGATTTGAGGACTATCGCGGCGGCGGTCATTTCAGCGGAAGGATAACGGCTGCGCTCGTCGCCGTCGGCGCGATAGTCATATCGGCGCTAAAGGCGCGCGGCGTGACAGTCGGCACGCACATAAAGCAGCTCGCGGGCGTTGCCGACCGCGATTTCGGCGACATTGTTGCAGACGTGGAAACGCTGTCACATCTCGACTTCGCCGCGCTCGACAGCGAGGCGGGCGAGCGCATGAGGGCGGCGGCGGAGGCTGCCGCGCGCGACGGCGACAGCGTCGGGGGCGTGCTTGAAACGGCGATATGCGGCGTGCCCGCAGGCGTCGGCGAGCCGTGGTTCGACTCGCTCGAGGGCGTGCTCGCGCACGCCATATTCTCGATACCGGCCGTCAAGGGCGTCGAGTTCGGACTCGGATTCGGCATGTGCGGACTGCGCGGCAGCGAGGTCAACGACCCGATACGCACCGACGGGGCGCGCGTCTACACCGAGACGAACAACAACGGCGGCATAAACGGCGGCATATCGAACGGAATGCCTATACTGTTCCGCACGGCGATAAAGCCGACGCCGTCTATATATAAGCCGCAGATGACCGCGGACCTCGAAAAGTTAGAAAACGCGACGCTCGAGCTTAAGGGACGCCACGACCCCGCGATAGTACACAGGGCGCGCGTCGTTGTCGACAGCGTCGCGGCGATTGTGGTCTACGACATGATGAAGACGGGGGGCGCGATATGAAATACGGATGCATAGCGGAGCGCCTCGGTCACAGTTTTTCGCGCGAGATACACAACATGATAGGCGATTATGAATACGAGCTCTGCGAGCTGTCGCCCGACGAGCTCGGCGGGTTTTTGGAAAAGCGCGATTTTCTCGGTATCAACGTCACGATACCGTATAAGCGCGACGTGATACCGTACCTCTCCCACATTGACGAGGCGGCAGAAAAGATGGGAGCCGTCAACACCGTCGTAAACAGGGGCGGCGAGCTGTGGGGGTACAACACCGACTTTTTCGGCATGCGCGATCTCATAGAGTCGGCAAACATAGAGATAATGGGCAAAAAAGTCGTCGTGCTCGGCACGGGCGGTACCTCGCACATGGCGAACGTGCTCGCCGCGTCGCTCGGCGCGCGGGAAATAGTGACCGCGAGCAGGACGGGAAAGGGCGGCGCGTGCACGTATGAGCAGATATACGCAAGCCACACGGACGCGGACGTTATAATCAACACGACGCCGTCAGGCATGTACCCGAAGCTCGTGTATGAGGCACCTGTCGACATCGCAAAGTTCCCGAACGTCTCAGCCGTCGTCGACGCAGTCTACAATCCGCAGCGGACGCGGCTCGTGAGCGAGGCGCGAAAGCTCGGCATAAACGCCGTGGGCGGGCTTTACATGCTCGTGTCGCAGGCCGTGTACGCGTCGGAGCGCTTCTTCGATAAGAAATATCCCGACGGGCTCGCGGACGATATTTACAAGCGTCTGTCGCGCATAAAGGAAAACATCGTCCTCACCGGCATGCCCGGCTCGGGCAAGTCGACGCTCGGCCGCCGCGCCGCAGAGGCGACGGGGCGCAGATTCGTCGACACGGACGCGGTATTCGTCGAAAGATACGGAAATATATCGGACTTTTTCGCCGCGCACGGCGAGGACGAGTTCAGACGGCTCGAAACGGAGATCGTGCGCGAAGTTGCGATGGAGTCCGAGTGCGTCATCGCCACGGGCGGCGGCGTTATACTGCGCGGCGAAAACGTCGACGCGCTGCGGCAGAACGGACGCATCTACTATATCGACCGTCCGCTTTCATGGCTGACGCCGACGTCGGACCGTCCGCTCGCAAAAGACGCGGATGCGATAAAGAAGAGATATTACGAACGCCACGACATATATCTGTCGACGGCGGACTGCGTCATAAAGCCGTCCTCGCCCGACAAGGACAAGGCGGCGGCCATGATAGTAAAAGCCCACATGGGACAGTGAAAGGTACGGAAACGGTAAATGAAAATACTCGTCATAAACGGACCGAATCTCAATATGCTCGGCATACGCGAGCCCGATATATACGGGCGCGAGACGTACGCGTCCGTGTGCGATAAGATCAAAAGCTACGCCGCGCAGATAGGCGTCGATGTCGAGATATACCAGTCGAACCACGAGGGCGACATCGTCGATAAGATACAGTCCGCGTACGGCAATTTCGACGGCATCGTGATAAATCCCGCCGCATACACGCACACGAGCGTCGCTATCCTCGACGCGCTCAAATCGGTGTCGATACGCGCGGTCGAGGTCCACATCTCGGACGTCAACGAGCGCGAGCAGTTCCGCCACATCAGCTACGCGGGCATGGCGTGCGAGCATCACATAATCGGTCACGGCACCGACGGCTACCTCGAAGCCGTTGCATATCTTGCGGGGGTCGGGGAGTGAAGGCGATATTTGATGTGTGCCGGCTTTCCGGCACGGCGGCGGCCCCGCCGTCGAAGTCGATGGGGCACCGCCTCATCATCGGCGCGGCGCTCGCCGACGGCGAGAGCGTTATACGCGGCGTCGAATATTCAAACGACATAACGGCGACGATATCGTGCGCGCGCGCGCTCGGCGCTGTTGTCTTGTGCGAGGGCGATACGGTGCGCGTAAACGGCGGCGGATTTCTGTCGGTGAAAAACGCCGTCCTCGACTGCGGCGAGAGCGGCAGCACGCTGCGGTTCTTCATACCGCTGTGCATGTCGGGATCTGACCGCGAATACACGTTTTTGGGCAGCGAGCGGCTCCTGTCGCGTCCGCTGTCGGTATATGAGTCGCTGTCGCGCGAACGCGGGATAAAATTTGAGAACATAGGCAACTGCATAAAAGTGAGCGGCGATCTCGGCGTTGGCAGCTTTACCGTCGAGGGCGGCGTGAGCAGCCAGTTCATAACGGGTCTGACGCTGGCGCTAATCGTGCGAGCGAAAAACGGCGAGTGCGGCGAGATAACGATAGTGCCGCCCGTCGAGAGCAGGCCGTATATAGATATGACGGTCGCGGCGCTGCGCAAATTCGGCGCGCGCGTTTCATTCACCGACGACAAAATTACCGTCGAACCGTGCGAGCTTCATCCGATAGAGTGCCGCGTCGAGGGCGACTGGTCGAACGCCGCGTTCCTCGATGTCTATAATCACATCGGCGGAGACGTGACCGTGACGGGGCTCGACGAAACGTCGACGCAGGGCGACCGCGCATACCGCGAATATTTCGATATGCTCGACGGCGGCTCGCCGACGATTGACGTGTCCGACACGCCCGATCTCGCGCCCGTGCTGTTCGCGCTCGCGGCGGCGAAAAACGGCGCGCATTTCACGGGCACGAAGCGGCTCGCGGCGAAGGAGTCCGACAGGGCGTCCGTCATGGCGCATGAGCTTGCCAAATTCGGCGCATATGTCGACGTATACGAAAACGACGCCGTCGTGCACAAATGCGCGCTGCACGCGCCGACGTCGATGATAGAGCGTCACCGCGACCACCGCATCGTCATGGCGTGCTCGACGCTTCTGACGCTGACGGGCGGCAAGCTCGACGGCGCCGAGGACGTGAACAAGAGTTTTCCGTCATATTTCGACGTTATAAAAAAACTCGGAGCCGAGGTAAGGCTCGAAAAATAAGCGCTTCGCGGAGCATGAAAGGAATAACACACAAATGATAATCGACGTAAGAAAGAACATACTTATCGTTGGACTCGGACTTTTGGGCGGCAGCTACGCCGAGGCGCTCCACCGCTACGGATTTCACGTGTCGGCACTGACGCGCCGTCAGAGCTCCATCGACTACGCGTTGGAGCGCGGCATCATCGACGAGGGAGCGGAGGGCGTCGACCCCGAGCTGATAGGCAGCGCCGACCTCGTCGTGTTCGCGCTTTATCCGCACATTTTTATCGAGTGGATAGAGGAGAATCAGAAATACTTAAAGCCGGGCGCGCTCATCACGGACGTGACGGGCGTCAAGTGCAGCGTCGTATACAAGGTGCAGGATATGCTTCGTCCCGACGTCGAGTTCATAGCCGCGCACCCGATGGCGGGTCGCGAGGTCTACGGCGTCGAAAACAGCACGTCGCGCATTTTCGCGGGCGCGAACTACATCGTCACGCCGACAAAGAAAAACACGCCCGACGCGATCGAGACATGCCGCGAGCTCGGGCTCTTGCTCGGATTTTCGCAGGTGGCGGAGCTTTCGCCCGAGGAGCACGACGAGATGATAGGCTTCGTCTCGCAGCTCACACACTGCATAGCGGTCACGCTCATGACGTGCAACGAGGAGGAGCACATCGAGCGCTTCACCGGCGACTCGTTCCGCGACCTCACGCGTATTGCGCGCATAAACGACCTGATGTGGAGCGAGCTGTTCATCGCGAACAAGGACGCGCTCCTGCGTCAGATGGAGTTGTTCGAGGCGCAGTTCGACAAGCTTAAGGCGATGATAAGGGACGGCGACGTCGACGGCATGCGCGATATGATGCGCCATTCGACCGAACGCCGCGCGAAGTTTGATAAGAAGTGATTTTTATTAAATTTAAATGCAGGGAAGCTTCTTGAAAGAAGCTCCCCTGCACCCCGCAAGAACTTTTCGGGAAAGATATAATATAAAAAATATATATTGTAA
Organism: uncultured Clostridia bacterium; assembly: GCA_947624945.1. Lineage (GTDB taxonomy): Bacteria > Bacillota > Clostridia > Oscillospirales > CAG-272 > DTU064. The sequence continues at coordinate 6,634 of CANQMJ010000021.1, forward strand.
TAAAAGTTTTTGAAAAGGGAGCGCGAGGAGAAAAATTTTTCCATTTGCGGAGCCCCTTTTGGTAAAAGGTGCCCCGCCCCTCTCCAAAAGCGGACTAAATAGTGATTATCTTAAGTCCGCACCGAGGATATTGTTTCCGTTTGCTTTGTAAAAAAATAAAAAAGTAATAAAAGTTTTTGAAAAAGGGGTACGGGGGAAAAACTTTTTGAAAAAAGTTTTTCCCCCGTCAAGAAAGGATTTTAACCATGAATATGATATTTGAGCGGAAGCTGCCGATACCGCAGGAGGTAAAAAAGCTGTTCCCCATATCGGCGGAGGGGGCGGCGACTGTCGAGAGGCGTGCGGCGGAGATAAAGGACATATTTGAGGGCAAAAGCGACAAGCTGATACTCATAATCGGGCCGTGCTCGGCGGACAATGCCGACAGCGTCATCGACTACATATCGCGGCTTAAGCGCATAGAGGAGCAGGTCGGCGACAAAATATTCTTTATCCCGCGCGTATACACGAACAAGCCGCGCACGACGGGCGACGGCTACAAGGGCATGCTGCATCAGCCCGACCCGAACGAGAAGCCCGACATGTACAAGGGCATCGTCGCGATACGAAGTCTTCACATGCGCGCGCTTTTGGAGATGGGGTATTCGTGCGCGGACGAGATGCTGTATCCCGAGGATCACAGATACTTAAACGACATACTCGCATACGTCGCCGTCGGCGCGCGCTCGGTCGAGAACCAGCAGCACAGACTGACCGCGAGCGGACTCAATATCCCCGTCGGCATGAAGAATCCGACCGGCGGCGACATATCGGTCATGATGAACGCGATAACGGCGGCGCAGCACAAGCACACGTTCTTATACCGCGGGTGGGAGGTACACTCGCAGGGCAACATGCTCGCGCACGCTATTTTGCGCGGCTACATCGACGGCTACGGCAAGATGCACCCTAACTATCACTATGAGGACCTGCGCGATCTGTGCGAGACGTACGCAAAGAGCGGACTTCAAAATCCCGCCCTCATCGTCGACACGAATCACGCGAACTCGTCTAAGATGTTTTCGGAGCAGCCGCGCATCGTCAAGGACGTGCTGCACTCGTGCCGCATAAATCCCGACATCAAACGTCTCGTCAAGGGCTTTATGATAGAGAGCTACATCGAGGACGGCGCGCAGAAGATAGGTGAGTGCATTTACGGCAAGTCGATAACGGACCCGTGCCTCGGCTGGGAAAAGACGGAACGGCTTATTTACGATATAGCGGAGATACTGTAAGGGGGCATGCGCCCCCTTTTTTCATTTGCGCGCGAAATCGCGCCGCCCCTATTTACAAAATGAATTTTTTTGTTATAATAGATAATGGAATTATAAAAAATTTGCAACATGCATGTGACCGACGCGGCGCGTGAAACGTATTACAGATGGGAGGTGGGAGCATGAGCGCTCCGTTTCGGAAAAAAGACCGGGATATAGAGCGCGCGTACAGCGAGTACGCAGACATGCTCTACCGTCTCGCGCTCACGTATATGCGGTGCCGGGAGGACGCGGAGGACGCGGTCCACGACGCATTCATCGCATATATCGAAAAGGCTCCCGCGTTCGACGACGGCGAACACGAAAAAGCGTGGCTGTGCCGCGTCACCGTGAACAAGTGCCGCGACTTACTGCGCCGCCGCGCCGTCAGGACGCACGCTTCCCTCGACGAGATCGAAGAGCCCGCTGTCACGGACGAGATACCTGCAGACATTTCGTCCGTGATAGAGAGCCTTCCCGACGGACTGCGCGTCTGCGTGACGCTGCACTATCTCGAGGGTTTCTCGGTCGAGGAGGTCGCAGAGATCGTCGGCATAACGGTGCCGGCGGTCAAGATGCGGCTTTTGCGTGCGCGCGAACGTCTCCGAACGATACTCGGGAGGGAGGAATAATTTATAATTCGCAAGGAAAGGGGGCGCGGAGATATGCGTCAGTATAACGACGAGCTGCCGGGCGTCAAAAAGAGCAGCATAGACGCGTACAGAAGCATACGCGCGCCCGAATCGCTGCGCGAACGCGTGCTTGCGTCGGCGGCTGAACTTGACGGCATCGTCGGCGCGCCGGTACTGCCTGCATCGCGGACGCGCACACGCATGCGCGCTCACATAGCGGCGCGCGCGCTCGCATCGGCGGCCGCGCTCGCGCTCGTCATGACGGGTGTGTTCGCGCTGTACAGACACGAGCCGCGTCTCTCGCTCGCATACGATGGCGAGGAGGTTGCGGACGCGAAAGTCGAAATACAACAGCCCGCAGCGGTTGCGATCATGTTCGACCTTCGCTCGACGCCGATGGGAGTGCCGTTCACGTTAAAGACAGAGGGCAAGTCGACAATTTCCGTCACGAACGGCAGCGTCGAGATATGCACGGCTGACGGCGAAAATGTCGCATACGCATGCGACGGCGAGGACGCCGTTATCGACTCGGGCGGCGCCGAGGTCGAATATATGCTTTACTGGAGCAGCACCGGCGAGACGTCGACGCTGACAGTGAGCGCCGGAAACGTCGTCTCCGAGTACGTAATGACGGACTCGGACGGCACCGTGACCGTAGAAAAGACAGAAAAGAAGTAATAAAAACATTACAAAAAGCAGACAATACGAAAAATCAAAAAATATAAAGGAGTAAAAAACCATGAAAAAGATCATCTCAATCATTCTCGTGCTCGCTATGGCGCTCGCGTTCGCAGCGTGCGGCGGCGACGATTCCAAGGACACGGCGAACAACGACGGCACGAACGCGCCCGCAGGTACTAATGCATCGGAAGGCACGAACGCGCCCGCAGGCACAGAGTCGCAGGCTCCCGCCGACACGCAGGCTCCGGCTTCCGATATGGCTGCCGTCGACGTGCTGACGAGCATCTACGGCTCGTATACGGACGATGAAAAGGTATTCCCCGTATGCGGCGGCGACCAGAACAATATGGTAGACAACGCCCCCGGCGCTTATGCGCTCACCGATGCGGCTATGATGGACAGTATGCTCGGCATACCCGAGGCTGAGGTCGGCAAGCTCGACAGCGCGGCGTCCATGATACACATGATGAACGCGAACACGTTCACGTCCGCAGCTTATGTCGTCAAGGACGGCACGGACGTTGACGCGCTCCTTGAAGCGATAAAGACCGACATCAACTCTAAGCAGTGGATGTGCGGTTTCCCGGAGACGCTCGTGACGCTCAAGTCCGGCAACATCATCGTGACTGCGTTCGGCGCCGACGATCTCATTCAGGTATTTAAGACGCACGCGCTCAATGCCGTCGACGGTATGACGCTCGTATTCGAGGGACCTGTTGAATTCGGCGGAGACGGCATGTTCCAGGTGCCCGGCCTCGGCTGATAGTCGATAGGCACATCTCTCGCGTATGCTGTTTTCAAGCATTCCGTTTTTATACTATTTTCTCGCGATAACGCTGCTCTTATATATCATAAGTCCGAAAAAGCTCAAGAACTCGACGCTTCTTCTGTGCAGCCTGTTCTTCTACTACTGGGGCGAGCGGACGTACACGATCATCATGGTCGTGTCTATCCTGTTCGGCTATATCTTCGGGCTTTTGATAGAGCGGTTCCGCGAGACTAAGGCGAAAGCTCCTCTCACCGCCGTGTCGGTGGCGATATCGCTTTCGTTTCTCCTCTATTTTAAGTACGCGGATTTCTTCATCGAGAATTTCAACGCGGTGACGGGACTGTCGGTCCCGCTCTTAAACGTCGTTCTCCCTATCGGTATCAGCTTTTACACGTTCCAGATCATAAGCTATACGATAGACGTGTCGCGCGGAGAGCGCGCGCAGAAGAACCCGATCAACCTCGGCGCGTATATAACGATGTTCCCGCAGCTCATCGCGGGTCCTATCGTGCGCTATTCCGACATCGACCGCGAGCTCACGACCCGCACGCATACGCTCGACGACACTGCCGCAGGCATACGCCGCTTCGTGTTCGGTCTCGGAAAAAAGATACTGATAGCGAATCAGCTCGGCGAGCTCGTCAGTGCGTTCCGCGCAGCGTCCGAGCCGTCCGTGCTTTGGCACTGGCTGTACGCGGTCGCGTTCTGCCTGCACATATACTTCGACTTCTCGGGCTACAGCGATATGGCGATAGGACTCGGACGCATTTTCGGCTTCCACTTTATCGAAAACTTCAACTATCCCTATATCTCGGCAAGCATCACGGAGTTCTGGCGGCGCTGGCATATCTCGCTCGGCTCGTGGTTCCGCGACTACGTCTATATCCCGCTCGGCGGCAACCGCTGCGGAAAGGCGCGTCAGCTGTTCAATATCGCCGTCGTGTGGTTCCTCACGGGAATGTGGCACGGCGCGGCGTGGAACTTCATCATATGGGGTCTTTACTTCGCGGTGCTTTTGACTATCGAAAAGCTGTGGCTATTGCAGCATCTTAAAAAGTCTAAGGTGCTCTCGCGCGTTTACGTACTGCTGTTCGTACTCATCAGCTTCGTCATATTCAACGCATCGAGCATGGCACAGGCAGGCTCCGACCTGCTCGGACTCGTCGGCGTCGGCAAGGGCGGTATGTTGCCGCTCGTATCGGCTGAGGCCGTATACAATTTGAGGAGCTTCGCCGTCGTGATAGTGCTCGGCATAATAGGCTCGACGCCGTGGCCGAAAAAGCTGGCGGAAAAGCTCGCAAACAGCGAAAAGACGCGTCTGTTCTCGAATATCGCGGAGCCCGTCGTTCTCGCGGTACTGTTTGTTACGATGACGGCATATCTTGTGGACGGCTCGTTCAACCCGTTCCTCTATTTCAGGTTCTGAGGGGGGCAGAGTGATGGAAAACGTAAAAGAAAACGTAAAAGTCAACAAGCAGGAGAAGATAAAAAACATCGTCGTCTGCTCCGTGTTCGGCGTGTTCCTCGCCGTCATGTTCATACTCTGTCTGTTCCTGCCGAAGCCGGAATATTCGAACAGTGAGCGCAGAAAGTTGGCGGCGCTTCTGCCGCTGACGTATGAAAACGTCGAGAGCGGACGCTGGATGACGTCGTTCGACTCGTATTCGACCGACAATTTCCCGTTCCGCGACGGATTCAGAACGCTCAAGGCGGTCGTGTCGACGGGAATCTTCCGCCGTCTCGACAATAACAAGATATACGTCGCCGACGGATACGCCGCCGCGATCGAGTATCCGATGAAGGACGCGAACCTCGTGCGCGCGTCGGAACGGTTCCGCAACGTGTATAACACGCTTCTGTCGGAGTCGAACAAAGTGTACGTCTCGATAATACCCGACAAGGGCGCGTTCCTCGCAAAGGAAAACGGACGGCTGTCGATGGACTACGACGCGTTCGAGGCGCGTATGCGCGAGCTGACGTCGGATTTCTCCGAATACGTGGAGATATCGGATCTGTTGTCGCTCGAGGACTATTATAAGACCGACACGCACTGGCGTCAGGAAGAGATAACGGACGTCGCCGACAGGCTTCTGTCCGCGATGGGTAAGCCGCCGACAGGCGAGCATAAGAAAAACGAGCTCGACTACGGCTTTCACGGCGTCTACTACGGTCAGTCCGCTCTGCCGCTGCCGACGGAGACGATATATTACCTGACGAACGACGCGCTCGACGGCTGCAAGGTCTCTAACGGCGACAAGGTCACGTTCGGCGCGAACGGCGAGCTCGTCATGCCGGAGATGGCGATGTACGATATGGAGCTCGGTCACGGCAAGGACCCGTACGAGATGTACCTCGGCGGTTCGCTGTCGCTCGTAACGGTCGAGAATCCCGCCGTCAAAGACGGCAGCCACCTCGTGCTGTTCCGCGACTCGTTCGGCTCGGCGATAGCGCCGCTTTTCTGCGAGAGCTACTCGAAGGTGACGCTCGTCGACATACGCTATATACAGCCGATGGTGCTGTCGCGTTTCGTCGATTTTGACGGCGCTGACGTGATGTTTTTATACAGCACGCTCGTCGTCAACAACAGCGAAACGCTGAATTAAACAAACGAAAGGGGAAAGCACAGACGCTTTCCCCTTTATGTTTGCTCTTTACATTATCGGCTTTTCGTGGTAAAATAAGCGATGAAATAATTCTCATGCCGGGGTGCGGCATGGAAAGACGGGGACTTGACGGTTTGGACAAGCGTGACGAGATAATACTCCAGCAGCTCGACGTGATACGCGAGATGACGGAGCGCAATATGCGCCGCGTCGGCGACGATATATGGGGACGCGGACAGGGCATAGATATAAATACAACAAATGCAGGCAAACAGGGCACGAAGGGGACGCAGAAGCCGTCGGGCGCGTCGGATGCACCTAAATCGGACGACGCGGGCGCGCCGAAGACCGCGGCGTCGACGGGACAGGGAAATCCGCCCGTAAACGATCCCCCGCCGCCTCCGAAGGAGAACATCGACGACCTGCGCGCGGAGCTCGACAGCTATATCGGGCTCGGCGCCGTGAAGGACGAGGTCCGCGACCTCATCAACATGGTGACGGTGTGGAAGATGCGGCGCGAGCACGACCTGCCCGCCCCCGATCTGTCGCTGCATATGGTGTTCTCGGGCAATCCCGGCACGGGCAAGACGATGATGGCGCGCTTCATGGCGCGCGTGTACCATTCGCTCGGCATACTGTCGAAAGGGCATCTCGTCGAGGTCGACAGGTCGGGACTCGTCGCGGGCTACGTCGGTCAGACGGCGATAAAGACGTCGTCCGTTATAGAGCGGGCAAAGGGCGGCGTGCTCTTCATCGACGAGGCGTACTCGCTCTCGTCTGGCAAGTCGGAAAACGACTTCGGCGGCGAGGCGATAGAAACGCTTCTAAAGGCGATGGAGGACAACAGAGACGACCTCATCGTCATAGTCGCGGGCTATACTGATCTGATGCAGGAGTTCATAGACTCGAATCCGGGCCTCAATTCGCGCTTCAACCGCTACCTCTACTTCGAGGACTACACGCCCGACGAGATGATGGCGATATTCGAGCTTCAGTGTGAGAAGAACTGCTACCGTCTCGACGGAGACGAGGCAAAGGAGACGCTGCGGTCGATATTGACGGACGAGTCGAGGGACGACGACTTCGGCAACGCGCGCGGCGTTCGCAATCTGTTCGAGCGCACGCTCATATCGCAGGCAAACAGGCTCGCGGCGATGTCAGAGGTGACGAGAGATCAGCTCATGACGATAACGAAGGATGACATCGAAAAGGCATAAAAATCACATACGGGGTGAACGAAAAATGTTATTTAATGCTGTTGACACGGACACAAAACTAAATGAAATCGGCGTCGCGTCGGCGTCGGACAAGCAGGCAAAAAAGAAAAAACGCGGCGCGCTGTCGGTCACAGTATCGGTCATACTGTGCGTCGCGATGATGCTGTCACTGACGTTGTCGGTCGCGATAACGCTCGCGAGAGTGGTACTAAACGGCGACGTGATAGGCGACGTCATCGAAAAGCTCGACATCGGAAGCGTCGTCTCGTCTGTCATCTCGTCGGCGACGTCGTCGATATCGCTGCCGAGCGGCGAAAGCATAGCGGACGGACTCAAATCAATGCTGAGCGAACAGCCGGGGCTCGAGGATGTCGAGATAACGGACGAGAAGATAGCGGAGATATTCGAGTCGCCCGCCGTCAAGGAGTTCATAAGCGAAAAAATGACGGATATAGCCGCCGCCGTCGCGGGCGGGTCGGCGGAGGATATCGTCTCGAAGGAGGAGATCATAGATTTCGTCTCCGAAAACGAGGACGAGCTGCTCGACACGCTCAAAGGCATCGGCGTCGACGTCGACGACATTGACGACATCGGCGATATAGGGGACATTGACGACGTCGACGATATTATAGGCGATATACCCGGGCTTGACGGCGCTGACACATCGGATACATCGGCGGAGACCGGGAATGTAATGCCCGCGACGCCGCCGCAGGGAAACGGCAGCGGCTCCTTCGACTACGGCAAGATGGCGTCCGATCTTGAAAAATATCTCGGCGGCAGCGGACTTTCGTTCGATTCGATAGAGAGCATGATAAAAAACGGCTCAGGTGAGCTTGAAGAACTGAAACAGATAACGGACATGATCGCGCTCGCGAGAAAGATACTGTCGCCGGAGGCGGCAGCCGCTGCATGGGCTGTGACGGCGGTCATCGCGCTCGCACTCGTGCTGTGCAATCTGCATCACGTCTCCGACGTGCTCGTATACATAGGTATACCGTTCACCTTAGTGGGCGGCATCGTCACGGCGGCGCTTTCGATCGCTGACAAAATGCTGCCGCAGGCGGCGGGCGACATTATAACGGTCGGCAAGGGAGTGTCTATCAGCATAGACACGGGCGCGATGGCGCGCACCGTGTTCGACGCGGTAAAGGACGGCGCGGGCACGGTCGGCATAACGGTGCTCGTCATCGGCGCCGCGATGCTGATAGTCAAAATAGCAGTCATGATAGTGAAGCGCGTGAGGGGCTGACGCATCATCGGGCACGGAAAAGGCGCGCGAGGTAAATCAACACGACTAAACAAAGGGGAGACGGCAGTCTCCCCTGTTTTGCACACGGAGCAATATAAAAGCGTCCCCGTGAAAGGAAAGAAAGCGGGGACGCTTACGCATGGTCAATATAAATTCACAGTGTTATTGCAACTGATACAATAGCACAGCAATCACTGACGGATTATCATTACTGTAAAGCACAACATGATAATCGCCTTTCGGCAGAACTGACAGGTCAAAGACGCCGGAAATAACACCGCCCGTCGCTGATATGACATAGAACGATTCAGAATCACAGCTTTTCAAGCCGACGTATACTTCTCTTGACGCTTTTCCCCATGTGCAGTGAACAGTCAACTCTGCCTTGTCGGAATCCCCCACAGTTATTATTTGCTCGGACTCCGCATAAGACTTTTTATCAAGTTCAGTACATGCGAGAGTATATCTCTCGGCATCATCAGTAAAAGTCGGAGATGATAAAGTCCTGAACGAATCGTTCACATATTCCGCCTCACTTATCGGCGGACGCCACGACAAGGGATCTGACACGAGAATATCCGCGTTCAGGATTTCCGTATGTTTTGGCTCTTCGGTTTGCAAGTCGGTTTCAGCCGGGTTTGTTTTATCTTTATCATCCGATACAAGCTGTTTATCATTTATTTCAACTTGTTTATCATCAGATTCGGAAGAATGAACAAATGCGTCGATTACATTGGAGCATCCGCATAAAAGCAACGACAGAACGATGGCAGTTCCGATAAATGCAATTTTGTTTAATTTCATATTTTTAATTTGACCTCATCATTATAAGGAGCTGTTTACTGCATGGAGCTGCCGACATTTGATGTTCCTAAGTTTCTTACACAATTATATTATACACTTTTCACGCGGTACGTCAAGGGTATTTTGTAAAATTCGTCAGTTATTACATATTTGACGATAACGTTTTAGCGAGTTTTGCGTATTGCGCGGCGATGAGTCCCGCGCCGGCGCAATATTTTCAATAAGTGTAAAAATTTTGCCCTGCCTATTGCGGCGCGTGCAAATTTATTGTATAATGTACGCAATCAAAAATTTGCGAAAAAAGGATGAAGAAAAAACATGAAACGCTTCGTATCACTCGTACTCGTTCTTGCGATGGCGCTCACATTTGCAGCGTGTAATACGTCCGGGAACGGCGACGTCACGACAGACGGCGCCGACACCTCCGACGCCGTGACGACGGCGGCTTCCGTGACGACGACGCCCGCAACGGAGGCGCCCGAGCCCGAGGATGAGCCTTACGCGTACCTGTTCGCATACTTCACCGGCAACGACCCGCAGCAGGAGCGCATATGCTTCGCCGTCAGCACGGACGGCTACAACTTTGAACCGCTCAACGGCGGCAAACCCGTTATCAAGCAAAAGCTCGGCACGGGATGCGTACGCGACCCGTACATATTCAAGGGCCACGACGGCGCTTATTACATAATCGGCACCGACATGAAGTCGTCGCTCGGCTGGTCGTCGAACCGCGACCTCATAAGCTGGCGCAGCGAGGACCTCATCAACTGGACGGACGAGACCATAATCGAGGTCGACGGCGCGTTCCGCAACACGAAGAACACGACGCGCGCATGGGCTCCGCAGGCGATGTGGAACGAGGAGCGCGGCGAATACATGATATACTTCGCGCTCTGCTCGGGCTCAACGTCGGGCAAAACGCAGATGTACTACGCGTACTCTCCCGACCTCAAGACGCTGTCGGATGCGCCCGAGCTGCTCTTTGCGCCGACCAACGGCCACGACGCCATAGACTCCGATATCATCTATAACGACGGCCTCTACTACATGTTCTTCAAGGACGAGACGTCGGGCGGCATACATCTTATGACGTCGAAGCAGATGGACAGCGGCTGGGACTACGACACGTCGGTGCAGGTGTCGCCGAAGGGACTCGCAGTCGAGGGTTCGAGCACGTATCCGTTAATCGACGGCAGCGGATGGCTGCTCATCGCGGACGCGTACATGAACGGATACTTTGTCATGTCGCGCTCGGCTGACCTCGAAAACTTCCGTCAGGTCTCGCCCGCCAAATTCAGCTTCAACAACTTCACTCCGCGTCACGGCAGCATAATCCATATAACGGAGGAAGAATATAACGCTCTGCTCGACGCGTTCCCGATGAAATAACGGGACAACGCCGAAACAGAGGCGCGTCCGGCGGAAAAAGGACGCCGGTCGCGTCTTTGCGTGAGAATGAAAGGAAAACAATAATGAACATCATCAAAAAATTCTGCAAGCGGTACTTCATCGACGCGATGAGCGCGATGGCGCTCGGACTTTTCGCCTCGCTCATAATCGGCACGATAATAGGTCAGTTTGCAAAGATAGAGGCGCTGTCATTCCTCAAACCGCTTTCCGACGCCGTGAGCGCGAGTTCGCCCGTCGTCGGCGCGGCGATCGGCGTCGCGATAGCGACGGGACTTAAATCAAAGCCTCTCGTCGTGTTCACGGCGGCGGCGGTGGGCGCCGTCGGCTACACATACGGCGGACCCGTCGGCGCGTATATCTCGTCCGTCGTCGGCAGCGAGATCGCGTCGCTCGTCGTGTCAAAGACGAAGCTCGACATAATCGTGACGCCGCTTGCGTCCCTCATACCGGGCGGACTGCTCGGCGTCTACGTCGGTCCCTTCATCAACGACATGATGACGGCGCTCGGCGGATTCATCAACAACGCGACGACGTATGCACCGATACCGATGGGCATCGTCATCGCGGTCGTCGTCGGAATGGCGCTGACGGCGCCGATATCGTCGGCGGCGCTCTGCATCATGATAGGCATCGACGGCATCGCGGCGGGAGCCGCCGCCGTCGGCTGCTCGTGCCAAATGATAGGATTTGCCGTCGCATGCTACCGCGACAACGACATAGGCGCGTCGCTGTCGGTCGGGATAGGCACGTCTATGCTGCAGTTCCACAACATACTGCGCCACCCGGCGATATGGCTCGCGCCGACGCTGACGTCGGCGATACTCGGTCCCGTCTCGACGGTGCTTTTGAAGATGACGAACACCTCGACGGGAGCCGGCATGGGAACGGCGGGACTCGTCGGACAGTTCGGCGCGTTCGAGGCGATGTCGGGCGAGCTCGGCGCGACGCTGACGCTCATAGAGATAGCAGTCATGCATTTTATCCTCCCCGCCGCGATAACGCTGATGTTCGACTTCGCGTTCCGCAAGCTCGGCTGGGTCAAGGACGGCGACATGTCGCTGAAAACAGAGTGATGCAGTAAGATCTCGCGTATGCGCGATGCGGGAGCCGTTTTTCGGCTCCCGCGACTTTTTCGCGAAAATTGCAATATGGCTATTGACAAAGGCGTTTTGCGATGATATAATATCGCATAACACGAAAAAACGCAGTGATGCGGAGCAGTAAGCGCGTCGGGACCGCAGAGAGAGATGCCGGTCGGTGTAAGGCATCGGGGGTGACGCGCCGAACTCACCGCGGAGCGGTCGCCGTGAACATGCGCCGAGAGGGGCAGTAGGGGCGGACGGGAACTCCCGTGACAGAGCGACGGCGTAATGCGCCGGAAGTGCGTCCGCAAGGACGAAAAAGAGTGGTACCGCGGAAGATAAACGTGCCGGATATTGCCGGGTCGCTTTCGTCTCTTTGATGTTATCTTTATGATGGCGTAAAGGGGCGGGCTTTTTTTATCCCCCGGCATCGCCGACATAAAAGAAGCGGTATTAAGGAGCGTATCAAAAGTCATGCAGGAAACGAAGAAAAACATCTATTCGGGCGCGCGGATCGTCATCGAGACGCTGATAGAGCAGGGCGTTACCGACGTGTTCGGCTACCCGGGCGGTCAGGTGCTCAACATATACGACGAGCTTTACCTCGCGAGCGACCGCATCAACCATGTCCTGACCGCGCACGAGCAGGGCGCGTCCCATGCCGCCGACGGCTATTCGCGCGTGACGGGCAAGGTGGGAGTCGTTATTGCGACGTCGGGCCCCGGCGCGACCAACCTCGTCACGGGTATCGCGACAGCGATGCTCGACTCGATACCGATGGTGGCGATAACGGGCAACGTGCCGACGAGCCTTATAGGGCGCGACAGTTTCCAGGAGATCAACATCACCGGCATCACGATACCGATAACGAAGCACAACTATTTCGTCACCGACGTAAACGAACTCGCGGACACGATACGCGAAGCGTTCAAGATTGCGAAGTCGGGACGTCCCGGTCCCGTCCTCATCGACATACCGAAGGACGTGCAGACGGCGGAGTGCGAGTTCGTGCCGCAGGGCGTCGTGGAGCCGTACCCGCAGGGCGAGGCGTCCGACGGCGACATCGACAGAGCCGTCGAGCTTATAAACGCGTGCGAGCGCCCGTACATATACATAGGCGGCGGCGCCGCAGGCGAGGGCATGACGAAGGATATAATGGCGCTCGCGGAGAAGATAGACGCATACATAGGCTGCACGTTCATGGGACTGTCGGCGCTGTCGAATTCGTATGAGCGGTTCCTCGGCATGCAGGGCATGCACGGACTTTACGCGTCGTCGATGGCGAACAAGGACGCGGACCTCATAATCGGTCTCGGCGTCCGCTTCTCGGACAGAGCGACGGGCAACACGTCCAAGTACGCGAAGGGGGCGAAGATAATACACATCGACACCGACCTTTCCGAGATCGGCAAAAACGTTCCCGTCGAGGTGGGCATAATAGGCGACATCGTCTCAACGTTCTCGCGCATACTCGAACGCGTAAAGAAGCGCGAGCATCCGGCGTGGCACGACCATGTGGAATCGCTGAAGGCGGAGGGCAGACGCATACTCGAAGAAGCAGAGCGCGAGTCATGCGGCGCGATGACGCCGAAGAAGATATTCGACGTGATAAACGAGATAAAGGACAAGGACACGATAATCGCGACCGACGTCGGTCAGCATCAGATGTGGACGGCGCAGTACGTGAACTTCGGACGCACACGCAGATTTGCGTCGTCGGGCGGTCTCGGCACGATGGGGTACGGACTCGGCGCGGCGATAGGCGCGTCGGCGGCGACCGGCGACAAGACGGTGCTCATCACCGGCGACGGCAGCTTCGGCATGAACCTCAACGAGCTTGCGACGGCTGTGACGTACAACTCCCCCGTCGTGGTCGTGATATTCAACAACGGCGTGCTCGGCATGGTGCGCCAGTGGCAGACGCTGTTCTACGGACAGCGGTACTCGAACACGGTGCTCGGCAGAAAGACCGACTTCGTGAAGCTGGCGGATGCATTCGGTCTGCCGGGGCGCAGAGCGTCGAACATCGACGAGTTCCGCGCCGCATTCACGGAGGCGATGGAGCACGACGGACCGTTCCTCATCGACACCTACATCGACATGGACGAGTTCGTCCTGCCGATGCTGCCGCCGGGCGGTTCCATCGAGGACATGATAACGACGAAAGCGAAGGTGGAATAAGAGATCATGCGTAATGTAATTGCCGTTTACGTCGAGAACAAGTACGGCGTTTTGGCGCGCGTCGCGGGACTTTTCATGCGCCGCGGCTTCAACATCGACTCGCTGACAGTCGGCGAGACAGACGATCCCGCGTACTCGCGCATCACGATAACGATGCAGGGCGACGAGTACGAGCGCCATCAGGTCATAAATCAGGTCAATAAGCTGCACAACGTAAAGAAGGTGAAGCTGCTCGACGCCGAAAGCTCCGTTGAGCGCGAGCTTCTGCTCGTGAAGGTGAAGAACACGCCCGACACGAGAGGCGAGATAATGGCGGCGGCGGAGATATTCCGCGCGAAGGTCATAAACTACACGGTCGATTCGCTCTGCGTCGAGGTGACGGGCGAGCCGTCGAAGATAAAGGCGTTCATCGAGGTCATGAAGCCGCTCGGCATCATCGAGATGTGCCGTACCGGCGTCGTCGCGCTCGAACGCGGCGGAACGATACTCGAAAACAAATAACGATCCCCAAACTTTTATATACAAAAGGAGAAAACAAACCATGCAAAACATTTACTATCAGCAGGACTGCAATCTGCACAAGCTCGACGGCAAGACCGTCGCCATCATCGGCTACGGCTCACAGGGACACGCTCACGCGCTCAATCTCCGCGACTCGGGCGTAAACGTTATCGTGGGACTGTACGAGGGCAGCAAGAGCTGGGCAAAGGCAGAGGCTGCGGGACTGAAGGTCATGACGTCGGCGGAGGCTGCCGCAAACGCGGACATCGTCATGATACTCATCAACGACGAAAAGCAGGCGAAGCTGTACCGCGAGTCGATAGCGCCGGCTATGACCGAGGGTAAGACTCTCGCGTTCGCGCACGGCTTCAACATCCACTTCGGCTGCATCAAGCCGCCGAAGAACGTGAACGTCATCATGATAGCGCCGAAGGGGCCGGGACACACGGTCAGAAGCGAGTATCAGGCGGGCAAGGGCGTGCCGTGCCTCGTCGCAGTCGAGCAGGACGCGACCGGCGACGCGCTCGAGATAGCGCTCGCATATGCGCTCGGCATCGGCGGCGCGAGAGCGGGCGTGCTTGAAACGACGTTCCGCACCGAGACCGAGACAGACCTGTTCGGCGAGCAGGCAGTTCTCTGCGGCGGCGTGTGCGCTCTCATGCAGGCGGGTTTTGAAACGCTCGTCGAGGCGGGCTATGACCCGAGAAACGCTTACTTCGAGTGCATACACGAGATGAAGCTTATCGTCGACCTCATCTATCAGAGCGGCTTTGAGGGCATGAGATACTCGATCTCGAACACCGCCGAGTACGGCGATTACGTGACGGGACCGAAGATCATCACCGAGGAGACGAAGAAGACGATGAAGAAGATACTGTCCGACATCCAGGACGGCACCTTCGCAAAGGAATTCCTGCTCGATATGTCCGACGCGGGCGCTCAGGTACACTTCAACGCGATGCGCAAGCGCGCATCGGAGCATCCGTCCGAGATCGTCGGCAAGGAAGTCCGCAAGCTGTACAGCTGGTCCGACGAGGATAAGCTTATAAATAACTAAGCTCTTTCCCGGGTGGAAAACCTTTTGAGAGAAAGTAGCAGATGCCGCATTTTTGCGGCATCTGCCTTCTCCCCCGACCCCTCCCCTTAAACTTTTCCTGACTATTTTTTATTTTAGGAGATCATTATGGTAAAGGAAACGATCGTCGACGGGTTCAATAACGCGCCGCACAGAAGTCTTTATCACGCGCTCGGACTGACGAAAGAAGAGCTCGAACGTCCTCTCATCGGCATAGTCAGCTCGCATAACGAAATAGTGCCGGGTCACATGAACATAGACAAAATAGTCGAGGCCGTCAAAATAGGCGTCGCGATGGCGGGCGGCACGCCGATAGTGTTCCCCGCGATCGCGGTCTGCGACGGCATCGCGATGGGACATACGGGCATGAAGTATTCGCTCATCACGCGCGACATCATCGCCGACTCAACGGAGGCGATGGTACTGGCGCACGGCTTTGACGGGCTCGTGATGGTGCCGAACTGCGACAAGAACGTGCCGGGACTTCTGATGGCAGCGGCGCGCGTCAATATACCGACTATATTCGTCAGCGGCGGACCGATGCTGGCGGGACATGTGAACGGCAGAAAATCGAGCCTTTCAAGCATGTTCGAGGCGGTCGGCGCATATGCGGCGGGCAAGCTCGACGACGACGGACTGCGCGTCTGCGAGGAAAACACGTGTCCTACGTGCGGCTCGTGCTCCGGCATGTATACGGCGAACTCGATGAACTGCCTGACCGAGGCGCTCGGCATGGGACTGTCCGGCAACGGCACTATCCCCGCCGTTTACTCGGCGAGGATCGAGCTTGCGAAGCACGCGGGAATGCAGATAATGGAGCTCGTGAGACGCGGCATCAAGGCGCGCGACATCATGACGGAGGCGGCGATAAGAAACGCGCTCGCGACCGACATGGCGCTCGGCTGCTCGACGAACAGCATGCTGCATCTTCCGGCGATCGCGAACGAGTGCGGCGTCGAATTTGACCTCGACATGGCAAACGAGATAAGCGAACGCGTGCCGAACCTGTGCCATTTAGCGCCGGCGGGTCCGACGTATATGGAGGATCTGAACGAGGCGGGCGGCGTCTACGCCGTGCTGCATGAGCTCGCGGAGATAGGACTGCTTGACACGTCTGTCATGACGTGCACAGGCAAAACACTCGGCGAGAATATAAAGGACGCAAAGAACAGAGACGAAAACGTGATCCGCCCGACGTCAAACCCGTACAGCAAAACGGGCGGCATCGCGGTCCTGCGCGGAAATTTGGCGCCGGACGGCTGCGTCGTGAAGCGCTCGGCGGTCGCGCCGGAAATGCTCGTACATAAGGGACCAGCGAAGGTGTTCGACAGCGAGGAAGAAGCTATCGCGGCTATTTACGCGGGCAAGATAGTGAAGGGCGACGTCGTCGTTATCC
The DNA here is from genome assembly GCA_947624945.1 of uncultured Clostridia bacterium. Lineage (GTDB taxonomy): Bacteria > Bacillota > Clostridia > Oscillospirales > CAG-272 > DTU064. The sequence goes on from CANQMJ010000021.1 coordinate 23,529, forward strand.
GTTACGAGGGACCGGCGGGCGGACCCGGCATGCGCGAGATGCTGTCGCCGACGTCCGCTATCGCGGGAATGGGACTCGACCGCGACGTGGCGCTCATCACGGACGGAAGAT
>CANQMJ010000022.1 GCA_947624945.1 uncultured Clostridia bacterium
TAGACCGCTTGCGCTCTCAATCCAGTATGGAATGTAACGCGATAGAGGTTGATTTTCCCTTGATTTAAGCGGCTCTATGGGCATAAAAACGGCATGGTAAGGGTTTTATACGTCCACCCTCAAAATTGGGCTTCTATTGCGTAACAGGCAAAGAAAAAGACGGGCAAAAAGCAATCACTTTCCGCTCGCCTTTCTCTGCACCCTGTACGGCAGCTCCCCTATTTCAGTTTGTAGGTTGATACTGTTTTATGCGTAGCTACCGTCGTATCCGCCTTTTTTGTTGAAATGATGTCGTTTTTTATAATGATTCATCCGCAATAGGACAAACGGTCGTCGGGCGGTCAAATGACCGCCCGACGCACATTTTAATCTCTTGACGCATGGCGTCTCTTTGCTACAGCATATCTGCGCTTTCTCGATTCGGTAAGCAGCGTCAGAATGATACCGGTAAGCGATACCGTCATAGCGATCATCCAGAAGCCGGTGTTTATGCCTATGTCGCCGGTCATACTTACAAGATCGATGTCGCTGAGCGGGATATCCCAGTCGTCGAAATCGTCGAACGGGAAGTCGGACAGCGGGATATCGGGATCGAACAGATCCTCCCATTCGTCAAACTCGTCGCTGTCTCCGCGATGGTTGACGAATCTGACCTCATTGATCGTATCCTCTGCGATAACTCCGATAGCTCCTACCGACGTCGTCTCATAGCCGTCATAGTTCGCTTCAAGCTCAGTCACCGTGTAACCGATGCCTGTCGGAAGATCGCGTGCCCATACGCTCTCACCATTTCTGAGTGCGAATGTCGCAACACCGTTTGTAAACATCAGCTCTCCGTATGTGCCGTTGACCGTTGTGTCTGTGAGCGTCAGCGTGAAGTGGAATTCACGGTCAAGCTCTCCCTCGCTGCCCGAAACGACCTTACGCGTTACGATCGTTCCGAGTCTCTCATTGTCGGGATATGTGACGTTTCTTCTGTTGTAGAACACTGACTGTGCCACCCCGCCTGCCGGTATCGTACCCGTGTCGCCTACCGCATACGTCATGTAATTATCCGTGTTCGCCTCAAGCTCCGTTACAGTGTAATTGATGCCTGCCGGCAGTCCCGACGCAGACGCAGTCTCACCGTGACGCAGCATCACTGTTGCCACACCGTTCGCGAACGTCATATCGCCGTATGTGCCGTTGACCGTCGCATCCGCAAGCGTTATCACGAACGTGAATGCGTCAGCCGTATTCGACGCGTTGCCGGATACGATCTTCGTTACCGTAAGGCTTCCCTCGTCCGGCATCGGCATGTAGTTCACAAACTCTGCCGCTGCCGTGCCGTTTGCCGGTATCGCACCGACCGCACCGGTCGACGACGTCGTATATCCGACCTCCGTCTCCTCGCTTACGACATAGCTCGTACCTGCTGGGAGTCCCGTCGCCGTCGCCGTCTCGCCGTGACGCAGTGTGAATACTGCGACGCCGTTTACGAACGTCATATCGCCGTACGTGCCGTTTACAGTCGTATCCGCAAGCGTAACCGTGAAGTTGAACGCTGTTGTCGTGTCGCCCGCGCCGGTCACAGTCTTTGTCACAGACAGGCTGCCGTATTCGACCACAGGCATATCGTTGATAAACTCGATTGCCGATATCGCATCAGCCGTGATCGTGCCCGCCGATGCGCCTACAACGCTCGTGATATATCCGTCGCTGTTGGCACCCGTCTCTGTCACGGTATATCCGATATCTGCCGGCAGACCGGATGCACTTACGCTCTCGCCGTGGCTGAGCGTGAATGTCGCAATACCGTTTACGAACGTCATGCCGCCGTATGTGCCGTTGACCGTCGTGTCACTGAGCGTTACCGTGAAGCTGAATTCTCTCGTCGCGTCGCCGATTCCCGTGACAGTCTTCGTAACTGTAAGTCCGCCGACTCTGTTCGTGTATGTGTTCGTGACGATCGCTTCAGCCGTCATATTGGCAGTTACCGTCACATTACCCGTGCCCGTCGTCTCGAGCGACTGACCTGCGATATTCGCGTCTGCCTCGGTCACCGTGTATTCGCCCGGTACAAGGTCATTGAGCGTCGCACTGCCGTTGCCCGTGACCGTCACGGTCTCGCTGTATCCGTCGGGACCCGTCACCGTGAACGTGTACGTTCTGTTCGCTGCCGCGTCGCCGCCGCCGACCACTGCCTTACGTATCGTCAGCGCGCCGTACACTTCCGCATCCCTGTGGTTGGTGAACAGTGCGACTGATGTGACATTCTCCGCGATCGTACCCGTCATGCCCGTTGCCGTCGTCGTGTAACCGTCGAGATTTGCCTCAGCCTCGGTCACAGTGTAACCTGTGCCTGCCGGCAGACCGGACGCCGTTACGCTTTCGCCGCTGCTGAGCGTGAAGCTTGCAACACCGTTCGTGAACGTCATGCCGCCGTACGTGCCGTTTATTGTCGTATCGTCAAGTGTTACAGTGAAGTTGAACGCTCTGTCGGGCTCGCCGTCCGTACCCGTTACCGTCTTCGTAACTGTAAGTCCGCCGTACTCCTCATCATTCGTATTCACGAATACAGCACTTGCTGTAACATTCTCCGCGATAGTACCCGTCGCGCCTGTTGATGTCGTCGTATAGCCGTCTTCGTTTGCCTCGGCCTCGACTACCGTGTAACCTGTGCCGACCGGCAGTCCCGTCGCCGTTACGCTTTCGCCGCTGCTGAGTGTGAATCTCGCGACGCCGTTCGTGAACGTCATACCGCCGTACGTGCCGCTGATCGCTGTGTCGAGCGTTACCGTGAAGTTGAATTCTCTCTCAAGCTCGCCCGCGCTGCCCGTTACTGTCTTGGAGACAGACAGTCCGCCTGTGCGCTCGCTGTACGTATTCGTTACCGAAGCAGTCGATACTGCATTCGCCGATACGACTACCGTACCTGTGCCGGTCGCCTGCCAGTTCCAGCCTGCGATGCCTGCGTCTGCCTCCGTCACCGTGTAGGTGCCGGGTACGAGATTATCAAGCGTCACGCTTCCCTCGCCCGTGATCGTCACTGTCTGACTGCCGTTCGGACCCGTCACCGTGAACGAGAACGTCTTATCCTCGATATCAGCGGGACCGCCCGATATGGACTTCGTTATCGTCAGTGAACCGTATTCGGGTTCGGGTTCATACGTGTTCGTGAATTGTGCCGTTGCTGTTCCGCCCGCAGTCACCGCAACTGTCACATTGCCGGAATATGTCCATGTGAAGCCTGTGATGTTTGCGTCTGCCTCCGCGATCGTGTATTCGCCCGGTACAAGATCGGTAAGCGTCGTCTCTCCGCTGCCCGTGATCGTCACGGTGTGTCCCGCAGGATAGCTCGGACCTGTTACCGTGAACGTGTACGTCTTACCATCAACAGGCGCTCCGTTAGGTTCGACTACCTTCGTTATCGTCAGCGAACCGTACACGGGTTTCGGTTCATCGTACGTGTTCGTGATCGTCCAGATGTTTCCGACCGATGTTGCGCTCGACGTGTACCCTGCAGGTACATTCGTCTCACTTACCGTGTATTCGTGACCGTCCGGAAGATCGGTCCATGTGTGCGACCAGCTGTTGTCCGCGCTCAGCGTTACCGCGTCGCCGTATGCTGCGCCGTCCTGAGACAGCTGCACCGTTACGCTTGCCGGTCTTGCTTCTTCATTTCCGGCGTCGTTCCATACCTTTTCGACCGATACATCTACGGTCGCGGGTCCGGGCGTCGGCGTGTACGTATTCGTTATCGTCCATCTGTTTCCGACCGACGTTGCCTCCGACGTGTACCCTGCAGGTACATTCGTCTCGCTTACCGTGTAGTCGTGACCGTCCGGAAGATCGGTCCATGTGTGCGACCAGCTGTTGTCCCCGTTCAGCGTTACTGCCGTATCGTATGCCGCGCCGTCCCGATATAGCTGCACCGTTACGCTTTCCGGACGTGCATCCTCATTTCCGGTATCCTCCCATACCTTTGAAACCGATACTTCTACGGTCGCGGGTCCGGGCGTCGGCGTGTACGTATTCGTTACATTCACAACAGTGTCGCTCGTTGTGATCGTACCGCTGTTCACATTGCCGCTGTAGCTTGTTTTATAGCCTTCATCCGAATAATCGGCTTCGTCTACCGTGTATCCGATTCCGACCGGCAGACCGGTCGCAGTGGCGCTTTCACCGTGTTTCAGTGAGAACTCTGCAACTCCGTTTACGAACTCCATGTCGCCGTACGTGCCGTTGATCGTTCCGTCATCGAGCGTCACCGTGAAATCAAACGTTTTGTCTGTGTCTGCTCCCGTGCCGGCTACGCTCTTCGTAACTGTCAGCAAACCGTATTCGGGTTCCGGCGTATACGTGTTCGTTATCGTTGCATTAGCAACTTCATCCGCGGTAACTGTCGCAGTCTTATTGCCGGTTACGTTGAGCGTGTAACCGTTAACCTGCGCATCAGTCTCGTTCTCCGTGATCGTGTATTCGCCAAGTACGAGATTTTCAAGCGTCGTCTCTCCGTTACCCTTGACAGTTACATTTTCGTCCTTGTATCCGTTCGGTCCCGTTACTGTAAATTTGAATTCCTTGTTCGCTGCCTCTTCTGCGCTGAGACCGTCGACTACTTTCTTTATCTTCAGCGAACCGACAACTCTGTTGTTCTCGACGATGACAGTGCTACCTGCGGTTGTGATCGTGCCTGTTGCATTTGTTTTACCGACTTCACCGTTATACTTCGTCGTGTAGTTGTCAGCGTTTGCTTCCGTCTCGGTGACGGTGTAACCCACACCTGCGGGAAGTCCCTTCGCCGTCTTGGATTCACCGTCTTTCAGCGTGAACTTTGCGACGCCGTTCGTGAACTTCATATCGCCGAACGTGCCGTTGATCGTCTTGTCGTCCAGCGCTACGGTGAAGTTGAACTCCTTCGTCTTGTCGCCGCCGTTGCCGGTGACCGTCTTGGATACGGTCAGATCACCCGTCTTGCGCGTGTTCGTAAACGTGGCGATTGAAGCACCCGTCGTTTCCGCACCATCCTTCGTGTAGACGCCCGTAGCCTGAAGGGTCTCGCCGACCTCTGTGACCGTGACCGTCAGCGTCCATTTGCTTGTGTCATACTCGAACTCGGTCGAATCTTCATCGACAGTTTCGGTGATCGTGTATGTGTACGTACCATCTTCGGTGAATTTTATGTTGCCGAACAATCCGCTGCCCGCGCCCTTGATTGTTACGGTGTCACCGCCTGTTTCCGGCTTAGGCGCGTCACCATTCGGAGTCAGCGTGAACGTGAATGTCACATCAGTCGACGCTTTCGGACCGATGAGCTTTTTCTCCACTTTGGGCGTGAACTCGCCGTCGCCGGGTTTGTCGTTTGTCACAACGGCGTTCTGAGTTGTAGCTGCTTCGATTGTCCCGCGTGTTCCCGTTTCAGCCTTCGTATAGCCGTCAGTGCTGTAATCGCCCTCGTTGACCGTATACGTCGTGCCGACCGGCAGACCTTCGACCGTCAGCGTCTCGCTATGCTTTAGCGTGAACGTAAGCGTGCTACCATTCCACTTCACACTGTGACCGTCCTCGCTGCCGTCACTGAACGTCAGCGTTGCAACATCTTGCCACTCCGGCGCCGTCTTGCCATCGGGCGCGGTGAATGTCACTTCAAAGCTGAAATCTTTCGTCTTGTCGCCCGCGCTGCCCGTGACTGTCTTCGTCACCTTCAGCGAGCCCGTCTCATACGTGTTCGTAAACTTGGCAGCTGCTGTGTTCGATTCAGTTTCGCCCTTCTTGTACGTGCCCGTAGCAACAAGCTTGCCGCCATTATCCTCGACTTTGACCGTCAGCGTCCATTCGCTTCCATCGTAGTTGACGCGTGCATCGTTGCCGGTAGTCTCCTTGATCGTGTACGTGTACGTACCCGGCTTGTCGTATGTGATTGCACCGAACGGAGCCGTCTGTACCTTGTCAATCGCCGAACCCGTGCCGGTGTATGTCACAGACGCTTTGTTGTTGTATCTTTCGGGCAGCGTAGTACCCTCATTCGCCTCGATCGTGAATTCGAACGTCAGCGACTGACCGTCTTTGAGCTTTTCTGCGCCCGTCAGCGTCTTTTCGACTTTCGGCGTAAACTTGGCGTCATCGGGATTGTACGTGTTCGTGCATGTGAGCTCGACCGATTTTTTATCATTCGTTATCGCGCCCGACGGCTCACCATTCGTCCACGACGTCTTGTAACCGTTTTGGTTCGCATCCGTCTCCTCGACCTTATACGTCGTTCCGACGGGCAGATTGTCTATCGTGACCGATTCGCTGTCTTTGAGTGTGAATGTGAGCGTGTTACCAGTCCAGTTCACACTGTATCCGGTCTCTGTGTCTTTATCGAACGTCAGCTTTGCAGTATTCTTATAATCCACCGTCTTGCTCGCAGGCGCGGTAAACTTCACTGTGAAGGTGAATTCCTTCGACATATCTGCACCTTTGCCAGTGACAGTTTTCCTTACGATAAGCTGACCCGCATCGGTGTTGTTGAACGTAGGTATACCGCTGCTAACGGGTTCTTCGTTTAAAACATTACCGTACTCATCCTTGATCTTGGTGATAGTCTTCTTCGTTCCAACATGCTCTATGCTTATTACTTTAACATTAACGTTATTGTTGCTGTCGTCAGCCGGTTTATATACTTCATCTGTTGTTGTCGTTGTCGTTTTTATTGTCAGATCGATTTTATATACAGACTGATCGTAGTAGATCTCCGAGGTCGCTCCGCTCGGGACTATCTCTTTAAGATAGAATGCAAGTGTACCTTCGGTTACTACTATTGTTCTTTTTCCATCCGAACTTGTGCTTACGGGCTTCTTATTCGATATTTTTTTACTTATCTGCTGATACCCAGTGAAACTGAAATTGATTGTTCCGTCTGCGCCATTCGTAGCTCTTGCAGCCTCTTGAGTGCAAGCTTCATTATAATAAAGTCCGAATGTGAACTTTTTACCTGTGGGAACTGCACCGTTGAACGTTTTAGCTGCGTCAAGGCTCAACTCAAGAGTTTCGAATTTGAATTCATGCGACTCAGAAGAACCGAACACGATCGTACCGTTGCATCCGATACCGCCGCCGTGAACCTTGGATGTGTTTCCTTCGATCAGCACGCCGCCATTTGTATTACGCTCATTTTCTGCGTCCTCTTTTGCCTCCTCGGTAGGATGAGCCACAAGACCGACATCGGTTTTATCAAATGACAACACTTCGCTATCAGGGATAGTAACTGTCTTTCCCTCAAGATATCCTTGATCGTTTTTTGTGCTGTATATGCATTCATATTGAGCGGAACCGCCGCCGACCATATAATTGTTTACAAACGTCGAGCCGGCATTATAGAGGTCTTTCGAATTATCTGCTTTGATTCCAATACCTGTTGATTCTTTGTAATGGTCAATTATTTCAGCTGTATTGTTACGGCTCGTCGCGTTAATGTTTTTACCATGCTTTCCGAGCGTATGTGAGGTACCTTTTGCAATATTATCGTATACAGCTGCGCCGTCAGTCGAGATCAGTGCTGCTGCACCGTGGCAGCAGCCGGCGATACCGCCACCGAAACCGTCGGCAGTATTAGCTTTTATGATCGCGTTATGCAGAGTTGCTTTACCGTTATTGTTTACGTAAAGTCCGCCGCCGCCGAGGTCGGTCGTAGAATTGCACACGTTTTCTTTGATTTCACCGCCCGTGATCAGCGCGGTTCCGTATACAAATATACCGCCGCCCTCGCCAGCGAGGTTTTCGTTTGCTCCATGACTAACATAATCTACTGTGCTGTTATTGCTGACAGTACCGCTTGTCATAGTCAGTGAAGCTCCCTGATTGACGAAGATACCGCCGCCTCGGTGAGCCGTATTTCCCGTTATAATACCGCCCGCAAGCGTGAACGAACCGCTTTCAACATACACGCCGCCGCCGACGAGAGTTCTACCATTCTTTTCCCCTCCTTCCGAAAGACCTAATTTGCTCATCCAACCAATTTCGCCATCGAGCTTTATTTGATACCAATCTCCCTTCTTTCCTAAGTAGACTGCATATTTACCAGCTGCAGGAGTGCTTTTTACATCATAACTTTGTCCCGCTCCTTCACGGAAACGATAACCGCCCGTCGTGTAATATACATTACTTCTTCCGGCAAGCTCAAGGTCTGTGTTTTCAAGCCATGTACCCGTACCGCCTGTAACGGTGACGCTGCCCTTCAGTGTGACATTCGCGCCGCCTGTAATAAGTATGGCGCTTCCATTGCCATTCGCGTTAATAGTACCGTTACCGTCAATAGTGACATCTTTGTTACTATCTGTAGATGTATCGATAACAATACAACCAGTATAGGTGTCATTTACGGTGTATGTACCGCCCTGCGTTATTTTTCCACCATCAGGTATAGTGTTACCTGCTGCCGCGTGGACAACGGGAAAGAACCCGAGCCCGATAAACGTGGTCAGGATCATGCACAGGCTGAGCAGTCCCGCCAGCATGCGCGAGGGCAGTCCGTAAGTAGTCGTTTGTTTCATAAACTTTTCCTCCTGAATCAAAGAAAAATTTCGAACATTTCGTTCGGGTTAAGGATAAAAACTTTATTGACCGGCGCTGTCGGCGCCGCTTTCACACGCCGTTCGTCGAGACGAGAAACTCGCCGTTGACGCGGCTTACCGTATAGTAGAACGGATCGTTCTTTTCCCTGTCGGGGTCTTTTTCCGTTGACCTCTTATATTTTTCGAGCGCATCGAGGTAGCCCTTGTGAAGCTGCTCCTCCGCGTCGAGCCGCGCTCTCACAGCTTCATCATATGTCTTGTAGTACCCGAGCGTATAGTGTACCTTGCGGAACGTGATGCTCGCTCTGTATCTGCCGTCTTTGGTGATGTATAACCCGCGGAAGCCCGCCTTGTTCTCGGTTTTGTCCGTTTCGATCCGTCGGAGCCGCTCTATGCATGTGTCGTCCCGATATCGCATGTGCTCGTGCATTCGCGAGCGCTTCTCGTCGTTGAGACAGCCGCAGCTCATCGTCCGTCCGCTGTTTAGGCTTGACGCACTTACGTCGATCTCCCCGCCGCAGTCGCACACACAGTGCCATACGGAGCGGCTGTTCCCGTTTTTTGTTCTGTACACGGCAACGAGTCGTCCGAAACGCTGCCCCGTTATGTCAAGTGCATTATATGAGGCGCCGTGCCGCAGACACCCGCAGCTTTTCCTGTGCCCGCTTTTGAGTGACGATGTCTGAACAACACATTCGTTTCCGCAGCTGCATCTGCACACCCAGCACGTTTTGCCATATTTGTCATTCGGCGCCCGCCGCAGTACGGTGAGCTCACCGAACTGTCTGTCCGTGAGATCATCCGTTTGTCTCATGTTATGCGTTCCCCTCCGATACGTACATAGCTCACAGTCAAAAAGTGTACTTTGTGACAGTTTGATACAGATGTAAATATACCACAAGATAATATAAAAGTCAACCCTTTACAGAAGTTTTTCTGTTCGATTTCCGCAAATTTGCATAGAATAAATTGCGTTTACTCCAAAATTATGCAAACTGTCAAAAAGTACACTTTTTGACAGTTTTTATTTTTTTGCGGACAGACGGTATTCGCGGACTCTGCGGTAAAACGTCGACTCGCTCATGCCGCACATTGCCGTCGCTTCGCCGCATGAGATGCGTTTTTCTTCCCATTCGCTGACGATGTGGCCGAAGTTGTCCGGCAGCTCCTTCCCCTGCCGTCCGAACCGAACGCCGCGCGCCTTTGCTGCCGCGATGCCCTCCGCCTGGCGCTGTCGGATGTTGACGCGTTCGTTCTCCGCGACAAAGGAGAGGACTTGAAGTACGATGTCCGACAGAAACGTTCCCATCAGGTCCTTGCCGCGTCGGGTGTCGAGGAGCGGCATGTCCAAAACGACGATATCGATGCATTTCTCTTTTGTGAGGATGCGCCACTGCTCCAAAATTTCACTGTAATTTCGCCCGAGGCGGTCTATGCTCTTGATATAGAGCAGATCGTCTTTTTTCATGCGCCGAATGAGACGTTTGTACTGCGGGCGGTCGAAGTCCTTGCCCGACTGCTTGTCCGTATAAATATTCCGCTCCGGAACGTTCTGCTCATGCAGCGCGATGAGCTGTCGGTCCTCGTTCTGCTCCTTGGTGCTGACCCGAATATAGCCGTAGATATCCATCTTGCCTTTCCTCCGATTATTTCGCAAATTTCGACTTTTTTGCATTTCTCACATGACGTCTGTTTTAATATTTTATCAGCTGTATTTGCATCATCGCCAATGTAAAAGCAGATAAATAAAAATGCCCCGCAAACAAAAAGCTTGCGGGGCATCGGCTGTAATTTAACCGTGTCTGTATGTATTTGCCGAATAAAGCCTGACGACCGCCTGCTTGCAGGCGGTCGTCAGTTTCGGGATAATGACTTTTGTCATGAACGATTCGTATTCATGTCTTTATTCACCGATCGAACTTATTATATCAGTCTTTATCCTCTTTTTTGGATTTTTTTCTGTCTGCAAGAATTGCAGCGATCATTCCCATGATCCCGAGTCCCGAAATACTCATCAGACCGGTCCAAAGCGATCTTCTGCTGATATCGCCGGTAGTAGGAATGGCTTCTTCTGCCAGCGGGATATCGGCATCGGGGATATCCTCATAAGGAGGTTCAATACTCGGGATATCTGTCATCGGTACGAACTGATCGGGGATATCGACAAGCGGAACATCCGGATCGGGTATTTCCTCATATGGAGGCTCCGTACTCGGGACATCTGCCGCCGGTGCCGGTTCATTGGAGATATCATCGAGCGGAACATCCGGCTCAGGTATTTCGGTCTCCGGCTCTGTCTCGGCAGGCTCTGTTACAACAGGCTCTGTCTCGACAGGTTCTGTCACAACAGGTTCGGGTCCTGTCGTCTCGGGTATGATTACCGGTTCGGTTTCAGGCTCGGGTTCAGTCTCAACGGGATCGGTCTCTACAGGTTCTGTCTCTTCAGGTTCAGTTTCTACAGGCTCTGTCTCTACAGGCTCTGTCTCGACAGGTTCTGTCTCTACAGGCTCTGTTTCTTCAGGCTCTGTCTCTACAGGCTCTGTTTCTTCAGGCTCTGTCTCTACAGGCTCTGTCTCGACAGGTTCTGTCTCTACAGGCTCTGTTTCTTCAGGTTCTGTCTCTTCAGGCTCTGTCTCGACAGGTTCTGTCTCTTCAGGCTCTGTCTCTACGGGATCCGTCTCTACGGGATCGGTCTCTACGGGATCCGTCTCTACGGGATCGGTCTCTACGGGATCCGTCTCTACGGGATTCGTCTCAACGGTTGTATACGTATTGGTCACTGTGACCTCAACGTTACCGTCAGCCTCGACCGTCACATCGCCTGTGCCGTCGACTTCGAGCGTGTAGCCGTCGATATTTGCATCCTGCTCCGTGACTGTGTACGTACCGGGAACGAGACCTTCAAGTGTCTCGGACGCGCCGGCTGTGAGAGTCACAGTTTCGAAGTAATTCGATCCTTCCGGTCCTTCTATCGTGAACGTATACGTCTTGCCTGCAGCCTCAGCACCGCCGCCCGAGACCATCTTCGTGATCTTCAGGCTGCCGAGCTTCTGCGTGTACGTATTCGTGACGGTTCTGTTTGTGTTTGTCTTATCCTTGACCTCGACATCGCCTGTGCCTGTTGTCTTGAGCGTGTAACCTTCGATCTCGGCGTCCGTCTCTGTGATCGTGTATGTGCCGGGTACGAGATCGTTAATCGTCGTGGACGCGCCGGCTGTGAGAGTCACAGTATTGGCGTAATTTGGTCCGGTCACCGTGAACGTGTACGTCTTGTTCGCCGCTTCTTCTCCGCCGCCGTCGACCATCTTCGTGATCGTCAGACTGCCGAGCTTCAGTGTGTACGTGTTCGTGACTGTGACCTCTGCGGTCTTATCCGCCTCGACCGTCACACTGCCGCCGCCGCTCACATCGAGCGTGTAACCCTCGATGTCGGCATCCTGCTCGGTCACCGTGTACTCACCGGGAACGAGATCGTTAAGCGTCTCGGAACCGTTGCCAGTGACCGTCACGGTATTGGTGTAACCGTTCGGTCCGGTGACGTCGAACGTGTATTCCTTGCTTTCTGCTCCAGCATAATTTCCTTCGACTTTCTTCGTGATCGTCAGACTGCCGAGCTTCAGTGTGTACGTGTTCGTGACACTTGCGGTTGCTGTTTCATCTGCAACTACTGTTGCTGTTTTATCGCCGGTCACTTCGAGATCGTAACCGTCAATGCTTGCATCCCGTTCGGTGATCGTGTACTCGCCCGGATCAAGATTGTTAAGCGTCGCTGAACCGGCTCCCGTGATCGTCACGGTATTGGTGTAACCGTCCGGTCCGGTTATATCGAACGTGTACGTCTTGCCTGCAGCATCAGCACCGCCGCCGTTGACGTTCTTAGTGATCAGGAGCGAGCCTGCGATCTCTGTGTAGGTATTGGTCACTGTGACCTCTGCGGTCTTCTCTGCCTCAACTATAGCAGTATCACCGCTGTTATCAACTGACAGCGTATAACCCCCGATGTCGGCATTCTGCTCGGTCACCGTGTACGTGCCGGGTACAAGACCTTCAATCGTCGCAGAGCCGTTGCCCTTAATCTCTGCAGTAAGGCTGCTGCCATCAGGTCCCGTCACCGTGAACGTGTACGTCTTGTTCGCCGCTTCGTCTCCGCCGCCCACGACCGACTTCGTGATCGTCAGACTGCCGAGATTCTGCGTGTACGTATTCGTTACCGTTACGGTTGAGGGTTCACCGTTTTCATTCGCCACGACCGTCACATTGCCCTCGCCGGTCACGTCGAGATCGTAACCCTCTATGCTTGCATCCTGCTCGGTCACCGTGTACGTGCCGACCGGCAAATCTTCGATCGTTACTTCGCCGCTCGCTGTGCCGTCTTTGCCAACGGTAACAGTTACTGTTACTTCTGCCTTACCATCTGTAAACTCAACATCTTCCCCGTTGATCTTGCCGAACTTACCTTTCAAATTTTTATCAGCCTGTACCGTGAACGTGAAATCGCGACCTTCACCGATTATATTGTCGATTTTCCCCTTCTCATCGACCTTGACATTCTTCTTTATCGTCAAACTGCCGAGAGCATACGGGTCGGTGACGGTGTAAACGCCATCGACGGTATCAACACCTTCGCCTTCGACCTTGACTTCGCCGTAGCTGACCTTGACGGTCAACGGCTCTATCGCTTCATATCCGTCGGGCGCCGATTCCTCCGTCAGCGTATATTCATGCCCCGACGGGATACGCGTGAACGTGACCATGCCGTTCTCGTCGCTCGTTGCAGTCCGTTCCCACGTCTTGCCTTCTTCGTTAAGCGTCAGCGTAAACTCAGCGCCCGCGAGAGGTTCGCCGCTCGGACCGACTTTCTTGAACGTGAGGTCGCCGAGATAACCCTTTACCTGCGGAACATTGAAGCCGATGCGGTCAAGAGCTGCTGACGAATCTACCGGTTTGCCATTTTCATCGACTCTTGTATACTTTCCGTCTTTATATTCGAGAAATGTATACGTAAGGTCTGTATAGCCGTTTGTGGCATAAGGACTTTCTTTTACAAAGTCATTGCCAAGGTTGTCAAGTTTGATCTTATATCTAAGCTGATAGGTATAAGTTTTGGTACCTCTGTTTTCGTCTTCCTCAATGGAAATAGGAGTTTCATTACTCAGATCCCAAACGAGACTGCCGTCGGAATACTCAGCAATTTCATTGCCCTGTGTTTCGCCTTTGTCGTTCTTTATGATCCTGCCAAATTCAATATTGGAACCCATCGGGTCGGTGACTATCCAAGCCTTAGTAAGAAGCGTTAAAAGCTCTGCAATCCCCTCAAATACCTCATGCAGCTGTTTAGCGTTCTCGGCTGTATAGCATGCGTCAGACATATCAGTAAGAAGATCTACTACCTTTGTTTCTTTTCCTTCTTCGTCGGTATAGCAGACCTTGCGAGCTTCACAGAAGCAAATGGAATACAGTTTACTCCCACTATTTTCTTTGAGGGTATTTGCATATGCTGCTGTTTGTGAGCAATATTTATAGTCTGTTGGTGTATCTTTTTCCATCCCCTCGCCGACAACGGTACCATCATCATCAATGTAGTAAGACGGCATACCGTCAGACAGAAGAACCGTATATTTGTTGTCTAAGCCACTAATGTCAACATTTTCTCCATCAACAGAGGCATCGGTACCGGTCATAAGTCCGGTGGCTTCCTGCAAGCCGGCGCATATATTGGTTCCGCCGGTTTCGCCCCTTGTACCGGTTGCCAAGCCTTCAATAGCATTACAAATTTGTTCATAGCCATCTTCCGTAGCGATATCTACCCAATCAAGAACCGTCTTCGCATAATCAGCGAAAGTGACAAGAGACACATACCTGCGTGTATTTGTAGCATCTCCGAGGCTGTCTTTAAGGCTCTTTATAAACTCCATCGCACTCTTTTTTGCTGCATCAATACGTGACCCAAATGCGTGATTTGTATGATCGTTTTCTTCCACACCGCAATAATCATACCAAACATAATCATCATAACTATATTCTTCGTTCTTAGTTCCATAATCGCATTTTCCGTCGCCTTGTACAGAATATTCATAATTTTCAGCTTCGCCACCTGATTCAATGAAAAAATTATAAAAACTGTCATCCTGTCGCGGACCATTATCAACAAATTCATGGTAATCATGTTTCGGTCCACCACATATTGCGCACTGATCCATCGAATCGGAAACATCCATAACAAGCGTGATCGCTGCGTCGGGAATAACAATATTCTTTTGAGGTTCTTCCTGAGTCTTAACCTCAAGCGTGATCTCAAACTCGTTCTCCGTGCCGGTCGGCGCAATGGTTTTCGAGACTTGGACTTTTTCGCCGGTCGTTGCATTCCACTCGCCGTCGGTTATTAAGCCGCCTAAAACTCCGTTTTCAGCTCCAAGCCAGCCGTCAATTATCTGATTCTTCTGCTGCAGCTCCTCGGCTGTGAGACCTGCAGGAAGTTCATTTCCTGTATCTGCCGCGAATACCGTGATCCCCGACGCGTTGACGACGAGCAGCATCGTCAATAGGAGCGCAAGGAGTCTGTTAAAAGCTTTTTTCATGTCATTACCCCCCCCCGGGTTAAATAAAATTTTTTTATTTCTTCGTATCGGCAAGTCACCTCGGCTTGCACTATAACAATAACACATTTTTCAAAAATTTGCAACACTTTGTGAAATATGCAGTTAAAAAAGTGAAATCGGCATGCACTTCGCCTATAAAGCATGTACAGAGCGCCGATTTCGGGCTTTTCCGGGGTTGTTTTCTGTTTTGTCCGTTTCGACACGCCTCAGCCGTTCGACGCATGTATCGTCGCGGTACTGCATATGCTCGTGCATCCGCGAACGTTTCTCATCGTTGAGGCATCCGCAGCTTCTTGTGCGTCCGCTGCGCAGACTTTCGGCATATACGTCAACTTCGCCGCCGCAGTCACACACACCACCAAAGTACACATCTGTTTCTGTCACGCATACCGGAATCGGACGCCACCGTCAGCATGCCGAATCTTCGCCCTGTCATTGCTGATGTTTCCATTTCAACTTCCTCCAAACGAACATCGGGCGAGCATTAACTCGCCCGATGTCTTGCTCTGCTTTACTCTTCGGTCGATCGATCTTCGTTCATCACCGCAAGTCCGCGGGATATCGGGATCGAACAGATCCTCCCATTCGTCAAACTCGTCGCTGTCTCCGCGATGGTTGACGAATCTGACCTCATTGATCGTATCCTCTGCGATAACTCCGATAGCTCCTACCGACGTCGTCTCATAGCCGTCATAGTTCGCTTCGAGCTCCGTCACAGTGTAGCCGACTCCTATCGGCAGATCGCGTGCCCATACGCTTTCTCCGTCTCTCAGTGCGAACGTCGCAACACCGTTTGTAAACGTCAGCTCGCCGTAAGTGCCATTGACCGTCGCATCCGTGAGCGTTATCGTGAAATCAAACGTTTTGTCTGTGTCTGCTCCCGTGCCGGCTACACTCTTCGTAATTGTCAGCGAACCGTATTCGGGTTCCGGCGTATACGTGTTCGTGACGGTTATCTCTGCGCTTACGGTCTCATCAGCCTCGACAGTAATCTTACCGTCGGCAGTTTCACCGTAAGTTACGTTGAGCGTGTAACCGTTAACCTGTGCATCAGTCTCGTTCTCCGTGATCGTGTACTCGCCCGGTATGAGATTTTCAAGCGTCTTGCTCGTTCCGGTCACTTCCCCGGTCACAGGATCCTTTTTGACCGTAACGGACACTTCATGTCCTTCCGTGGGATAGCTCGGAGCCTTTACCGTGAACGTGTACGTCTTGTTTGCAGCTTCGTTTCCACCGCCGACTACTTCCTTCGTTATCGTCAACGAACCGCGCTTCTGCTCATACGTATTCGTGACTGTTGCATTAACAACTTTATCCGCGGTAACTGTCGCTGTCTTATCGCCGGTTACGTTGAGCGTATAGCCATTGCTTTGAGCGGTTTCTTCGTTCTCGGTGACGGTATACGAACCGATCGGAAGTCCTTCAATTGTCGCGCTTTCGGCCGCCTTCAGCGTTATGTTTATTTGATTATTGACAAACGCTTGAGTAGAAGCTTCCTCACTGTCGCCGTTTTTCTTTACGGTAACTGTGATACCATTAACATCGACCTGGACATCGTTAGCTTTAACGGTGAATGTAAACTCTTTTTCAGGATTGGGGTTATCCTTGCCGTCGGCTACTTCAACCTTCTTTTCGACGGTCAGAGAGCCTGTAATCGGCGGATCGGCGACTGTCATCATTTTTCCACTCGTCTCGACCTCGATCCCGACCTCTTTGAGCGCATCTGTATTGAGAATCTGAATGGTATTACCACTGATTTTGAATAAAATCGGTGTACTCAGACGTTCGTATCCGTCAGGCGCCTTTGACTCGACCAAAGCGTACGTGACGCCTTCCCAAATATGACCCCAATTAACGTCTACAGTACCGTCCGCGCTTGTCGTGTAGACGGCTACAGGGTTAAGCTTTGTACCGACGTTATTGGTAACATCAGGATTGTCGATTTCATTAGCTGCATTATCCGCTTTCGACGTATCCTCATCAAACGTATTCGGTCCATAGAGGATAAATTCTGCACCTCCCAGCGCCGTATCTGCAGCTGTCTGCGACACTTTTTGCAGCGTGAAAGATGTGATGCTTCCGCTTGATCCGGCTTCTATCTGACTCGTTGTGAAATTCCACGTCTTATCGTCGCTTTTTATTGCTGTTCCGTTGATCGTCACTTCATTTTTGATAGAGACATTAGCCGGAGCATCGTCTTTGAGACTGTACTCGTATCGGATGCGCAGGTGCGTCCCGTCGGGAACGGTGAGCGTGAGCTTACCGTCGCTGCCAACCGTTTTTGTATACTCCGACTCACCGAGAGCGACCCAGCTGCCATCCTTGAATTTTTCAACCGTAACGCTGTCGGTGTCGAGTGTTACATATTCGTCCACGGTTGCATTATCAACAACTGTCAGCTTTCCATCATATGACAACTTTGCTTTACTTTCGTTGATCTCCACGTAGAAAACGACCTGACCGTTCTCCAGCGCAGCCTCTTTTGTGAGCGCGCCGGTGGGGAAATCGAGTTTTTCCTCTACTGGCGCAAGTGTTCCGCCACTGAACTCGATCCAAGCTTTATTGTAGATTTCCTGCGTCACTACATCATCTGCAAAGTCTTCATCGGGTTCAAGCGTATAGGTAAATTTGTACTGATAGTGCCCTGTCCGACTGTTGAAGTCTGCCTGGAGATTCGTAGTATGGGCAGCGTCAACAAAATCGCTCCATTTTGCCGTTATGGTGTAATTTCGTTCACGGGGTCGCCGCCCATGTAGTAGAAGTCCTTGGTCGTCGTGCCGTCACTCTCCACCAGCGTGACCCTGAGCGTGCCTTCCACATATTTCATTCTGCTGTCAAACGTATCCTTAAAGACGATGTCGGAAGCGCCCCTTGGTATTGCGCTGTCATTGTCTATGCCGTTATGGAACGTCACGGTATAGTCGGCATATCTTGCGGAATCGGTCGGTTCGACACGGACCTCGCCGTCTTTTTTCAGAGGTGTGACAAGGTTCAGAACATGGTTATCGGCACCGGTAGCTCCCCAAATGTTGCCCTCTGCCTCGTTATAGACCACTACGTCACCGGTCGCTTTCAGATAATCAGCCAAAGTATCATACTTACCTTCAAGGGGACTCTTATTGAAGTACGGGCTTCCCGCCGTGAGGAAATACGCCTTTGCAGGGTCAATAGTGTATTTGATAGAAAGCTTCACATCGTGTTTTGCAAGTGCATCGGGCCAATCCCCGGAGACTTTGACCAAATTATTCCCCCAAGCGATTACATCTTCTTCTTTTGGATTGAAAAAGATAACCGTCTGAACGAACTCATCAGAAGAAAGAATGCCTTTACCCACTACCAGCTGTGACGGTCCTCCAAATTCTTTTAAATCATACGGAATAACCGCGTAGACGCCGAAAGTGTGTCCTATCCCTCCGTCTTTGGTGAATTCCCATGTCTTCTCTTCACCTGTATCGTCTTCATATGTTGCGACGATGCTTTCGACCTCGAGAGCCGTCGATGTCTCGAGAAGCACATCTTGTCCGCCCTCTCCACCGACTTTGATGTGCATTATGCCACTCAGTCCGGCAATGATCCCGCCTGCCGCTTCTCCCTCTTGGGGTATATCTGACGCGACGTATACGGTGACGTCATAGGAAATTTTCTTGCCGTCGGAAGCCAGTCTGCCCGTTTTATCAACGTCAATGCCCGGCTCGCCGATATACACCGTTTTGTCATCCTGACGCTCGACAATTTCACTGGGGAGCGTAGTTTGTGCTACGTTTTTGTAGGCACCGTGACCTGCTTCTCCCTCGGGATAACTGGTGCGCAGCACAATAAAGGCTCTGTGATGTCCCTCATCAGCATAATAATTTTCGGTAGGAAGAGTGATCGTCAGCTTTTGTTCACCTTCATCAAATTTTACGGTGCCGTTTGTGATAAGATTTTCAATACTATCAGAAAAAAGTACTCCGCCGGTCTCATCGTTCGCACTGACAAATGACAAAGACACAGGGGTCAGATTATCCGGCAGTACATCGGTGATCACAATACCGTCCAACGGCAAGTATGGGTCGTAGACTTCGATCCACCATTCGATCTTATTGCCATCGATTGCCCAGCCGTTCTTTTCCAGCTTGCGAGGTGGACC
Organism: uncultured Clostridia bacterium; assembly: GCA_947624945.1. Taxonomy (GTDB): domain Bacteria; phylum Bacillota; class Clostridia; order Oscillospirales; family CAG-272; genus DTU064. Next base: position 19,266 of record CANQMJ010000022.1, read on the forward strand.
TGATATGTTTCATCATCGGTCAGGAGATCGGGCTCAGTTTTCCCGTTGGGATATACCGAAACGTCGTTATCCACATCAAAAGATGCGGCGCTGCCGCTATTACTTCTCAGCAGCTCGTCGACATTCACATCGTATGTGATGACGACTTTGTTGTCATCGCCAAAATTCACCGGGACATTTTCCAGAGTGAAGCCACTTTCGGTAGTGCGGAGATATTTGCTGTCAACCGGTATACCGTCAATCTGCAAGCTCTTCTCAACAAACGTTGCGCCCTCAGTCTTTATTACATCTTTGACAGTCAGGGTTTCGATTTCTTCATCGTACTCTTCCGGTTTAGTGACAGTTACGGTGTAGTGAATGAGATGATTTTCGGCATCGTATCCAACCGACTCCTTTTTCACCTTAGGCACCGTTGAAGGCTGCGGCTCGTATTTGCCGGTCGTGCTGCCGCTCACGATCTCAAGGTTTTCTAAATTTGCGCCCTCGTTCAGTGTTCCGGTGAAATTGATGAAAGCTTTGGTTTGTCCGACACCGGGGAATTTGAACAGGATGGTTTTGCCGCAGTTCAAAATCACTACGTTTCCGTCCGTATCTACAACTTCGCTGGCCGTGATATCGCTGCCAAGACAGATATACATCCATTCCCCTTCCACAAGGTATTCACTGTCTTCGGGTACTCCCGCTTTTATCAGTTCGTTAACGGTTGCCGCACCGAACAGCAAGCTTTGATCATCCGGCACTTCAAAATTCATTTTAACTTGATATTGATCACCGATCTCCAGATCCTCTTTGGTGACCGTCTTTCCGTCCATTGTTTCAATGGTCAGGCTTTGCAAGAATCGAGCGAGGTCACCGCTGGTGTTGCTTCCGCTGTCCTCCGCAAATACCGACAATATAGGCGTGTTGACAGTGAGCATCACCGCCAGGATCGTCGATAAAAGTCTTACCAGCATCTTTTTCATGTCTGTTTCTCCTTAAAAATAATAGTTTTTTATTTCTGAAATATAAAAAGTATTCAATAAACGTTTTGAACTAAGACTTTTTCCCTACGCCGACACGACATCCCCGCTCTTACAACTCTCACGGCAAATCGTCTGCCGCGCTGTCGCTTTGATGTATCAAGTTCGGGAGAATGGGGAACAATGTTCTTACTCCTGTCTTTAGCAGAGTTCCATACTCTGCGAATTTTTTCGGAACTATCAAACATGCGTCGGTATATTCACGACGCGTGTTTGCCTTTTACCGACATCGGGTATACGATACTGCTCCGCATGCGATGTTTTGCCGCAATATTCAACGCCCCGGCGATGTACTGCATAAGCAGAACAAGGCTGGGGCGTTTTTTATTTTCAAAATAAAGGGAGGCAGACAATCAAATCCACCGATTTAACCGACAGCTTGCACAGCTCCTATATGTGACTGTCAACGGCTTAACCCCCATAATGAGCATTGAATCTTTTTTTCGCATCACACGCACTGCTGCCAGTAACTCTTTCCTTGTTCCGTAGTACCGATGCCCGTCAACATAACTGACCGAGTTTGTTACGATGTGTATGTGAGGGTGATCCGTATTCTCGTGCACGGCATAAACCGTCTGGTATTCTCGACCTAAAAAAAGAACCGCCTCTTGGGCGATCTCATTGACTGTATCCATGTTCTTCACCTCACCGGGAGAGAACGAGATTATGAAATGACGGAGCTGCACACCGTTCGACTTTCCGTACCGTTTCGAGACGGCAGCCATACTGCCGGCGATATCATTCGCATCTACTTTGACGCCGCCGATAAATCGACTCGGCGTCTTTGATTCATCCATGATGTAACTGATCACATCTTGCTTGGCTGCATCGTCAAAATACCTTCCGTGACCGTTCGCGGTCTTAAGTGTTGCCATAATGATATTATCCTTTCCATGATCGATTTAATGACTATACTATTTTGTTAGTTGTAAATTAATATCTAAAGTTAACTTTGACTGCTTATACGCTTTAAGCTATATAGAGCACCATACAAGGAAAAAAGCCTATCGAGCACTCCGACTTCGGACCTGTCGTGTCTCTTTGAAGAGACGGACGTATCACAGCTGTCGAGGCTATGAGGCGGCTCGACATGTCGCCGAGTACATTCTATAGAAAGGTTAGACAGGAGGTGATAATATGACAGAGGCAATTATCATTGTCATCGGCTTTGCGGTTATGCTTGCCGCGATCGCTGTGACCGAGCTTCTTACAGAGCGGTCAAAATGACGGTTACGGTGTCGGCGATCCTCGAGCCGCTTGTCGATGGCGCCACACTTGCTATAACGGTGTGACTGGCTTGACTCGCGCATGACAAGTGAAGAATAAAAATAGGGGAAATTATTATATGTAAATTTGGCATTTTGGCATCAAATCATATCCATATTATGTAAGCATTCTCTTCTAAGCGCAATAAAGGCGATTGACTAACGAGCTAAAGCAAAATGACTATAATGCTGTAATTGGGAAACCGTTTTGCACCAGTGTGTCGGTGTGTCGATGTGTCAAAGTTTTTTTCACGTGAAAATATAGCTGAAATACCGGAATTTCGTAAAAGAATATGCCTAAAAAATCGACACATCGGCACAAGCCTTTATGTGTCATCCTCGAACCGCTTGCCGAGGGTGGCACACTTGCTATAGCAATGTGGCTGACGTGGCTTGAGCGTGATAAGTGAAAAACGGGAGCACAGCATGCAGATGTTGTGCTCCCGTTCTTTATTTATTCAAATGTCTGATAAAGCATAATAAATCTTTACAACGAACTAACAATAAAATAAATCTTGTGAAAGGAGTTACATACTAATGAGCAGATCTCGTACTCGTGGAGAGGGATCAATACGTCAACGGCCAAACGGTCTTTGGAAAGTCCGAATTACACTCAATGTCGATTTTGAGTCCGGTGCACCGAAACGCATATCACGATATGCACATACACATGAAGAAGCAGTTAGAATCCTGCATGAACTATCGTTTATGAATGAGCACAATCCGAGCAGTTTCAATCCGGTCAAACTCGGTGAATGGCTCGATCTCTGCCTGTCCGTTTACATAAAAAACTCTGTAAAGCAATCTACGTTCGTATCATATGCCGGTTATGTTCGCACATATTTCAAACCGTCTCTCGGAGACATATATCTGCGGGACATCACTCCGCGTCTTTTGCAGCAATACTACAACTATCTTTACGAAAACGGTATTTTGTCTCCAAAGTCGATATCGAACCTTAATCTGTTTCTGCATCATGCTCTCGAATATGCCGTTGCAGAAGGATACATACAAACCAACCCTGCAGAGAATGTATCTCTTCCACGCCGTGAAAAAGCGCAAGTCGACATACTTACACGCGATGAGCAGTTCGCACTCATGCAGGCAAGGTATCAGCACAGATACGGCGTTTTTATCCGACTTACCCTTTTCACGGGACTACGCATAGGCGAGCTGCTCGGATTGCGTTGGGATGATATCGACTTTCTCGGGAGGCTTCTCCATGTGCGCAGAACACTGAACAGACTTTGCAAAGTCAACAACCCCGCAAATCCCAATGACGCAACAACGGAGATAGTTTTGCAGTCGCCAAAGTCAGAGAATTCCATGCGGGTTGTTCCGCTTCTCCCGGAAACGATCAACGATCTTTTGGCATGGCGCGAGGTACAAAAGCAGGATGCCGCTATGTCGCCGGGCACATACGTTGACAGCGGAATGATCGTGACGAATCCGAACGGCGGAATGATAGAGCCGAGAACATTTCATGACTATTACGAAGCTATCCT
>CANQMJ010000023.1 GCA_947624945.1 uncultured Clostridia bacterium
CGTTTCTTATCGGCGCGCTAAATATTCCCTATTTCGGATTCCACACGCTTGACGAGGTCGAGTCGCTTTCGCTTTTCTCGCAGGCGGCGCTCGGCTTCATCGCGTTCACGATAGGCAACGAATTCCGCATCGGACAAATACGCCAAATGGGCGCGAAGGCGATCGTCATCGGCATATTGCAGGCGGTGATAACGACCGCCGTCGTCGATATCGTGCTCGTATCGCTCCACTTCATCGCGCCGTCTACGATCTCGATATCGTCCGCGATAACGCTCGGCGCGATAGCCGCCGCGACGGCTCCCGCAGCGACGCTTATGGTCGTTCGCCAGTACAAGGCGGACGGGCCGATGACGAAACTGCTGCTTCTCGTAGTCGCTATCGACGACGCCGTGGGACTCGTGCTCTTCTCCGTTTCATTCGGCATCGCGCGCGTGCTTGAAAGTGGTCACATCAACGTCGCGAGCGTCGTTCTTGAACCGATAATCGAGGTCGTTTTGTCGATACTGCTCGGCGGACTCGTCGGCTTCTGCCTGTTCGCGCTCGAAAAATTCTTCCATTCGCGCAGCAAACGTCTGTCGCTGTCTATCGCATTCGTGCTTTTGACTATCGGCATCTCGATGATGGAATTCGACATCGGCGGCATACATATCGGCTTCTCGCTTCTGCTCGTCGCCATGATGTGCGGGACCGTGTTCTGCAACATCTGCGACTTTTCCGAGGAGCTGATGGAGCGTGTCGACGGATGGACTGCGCCGCTGTTCGTTTTGTTCTTCGTTATATCAGGTGCGGAGCTTGACCTTGAGATACTGTCAAATCCGCTCGTGCTGCTCGTCGGAGCGCTCTACATCGTATCGCGTTCACTCGGCAAATATTTCGGCGCGTTCTCGAGCTGCGCCATGACGTCATGCTCCAAGACCATACGCAACAATCTCGGCATAACGCTTCTGCCGCAGGCAGGCGTCGCGCTCGGCATGGCCATGACGGCGGCGCAGCTCTCCGACGGCGCAGCCGTGCGCAGCGTAGTGCTCTTCTCCGTACTCGTGTACGAACTTGTCGGTCCTACGCTGACAAAAATGGCGCTCACATCTGCCGGCGAGATATCGCCCGAGGGCAGAACGAGCGCGCGTGTCAAGAACAAGCCGCCGAAGGCGCACAGCCTGAAGTGACTGCCATACATCAAAAGAAGGGGCTTGCGCCCCTTCTTTTATTATGCCGTTTCAATGCTTTTTACATCAGCGAACGGTAGAGCTCGGCGATGTCCTCGACGGAGACGTCGCGCGGATTGCCGGGACGGCACGCGTCGTTGTACGCGTCGCGCGACAGCGCCGGTATGTCCTCTTCCTTAACGACGCCCTTGAGCGAGCACACGACGCCGACGTCCTCCGCCAGCTTCTTTACGGCATCGACAGCCGCACGGCGGTACTCGTCCTGCGTCATATCGTCGACGCCCTTGACACCCATCGCGCGTGCGATCTCGCGGTACTTCTCGCCTGTTGCGGGCGCGTTATACGCCATTACTGTCGGAAGAAGCGTCGCGCACGCCTGACCGTGCGGCATATCGTAGTATGCCGACAGCGTATGCGCCATCGAATGGTCGACACCGAGACCGACATTGGAGAAGCCCATGCCAGCCACATACTGACCGAGCGCCATGCCTTCGCGTCCTTCAGGCTTTCCTGCGACAGCGTCACGCAGACTGCGCGAGATTATCTCGATAGCCTTGAGATGGAACATGTCGGAGAGCTCCCATGCACCGAGCGTGATGTAGCCCTCGATCGCATGCGTCAGCGCGTCCATGCCCGTGTATGCCGTCAGCGACTTCGGCATCGTCGACATCATGTCGGGGTCTACGACAGCGACGACGGGTATATCGTGCGGGTCGACGCAGACGAATTTGCGCTTCTTCTCAACGTCGGTGATAACGTAGTTGATCGTGACCTCCGCCGCTGTGCCCGCAGTCGTCGGTACGGCGATTATCTGAGCCGACGGCTTTTTAGTCTCGACCGCACCCTCGAGCGAGCGGACATCCTCGTGCTCTGGGTTGTTCACTATGATGCCGACTGCCTTCGCTGTGTCCATCGACGAGCCGCCGCCGACGGCGATGATGAAGTCTGCGCCCGACTTTTTGTAAGCCTCAACGCCCGCTTTGACGTTCTCGATCGTCGGATTCGGCTTGATGTCGGAGAACACGTCGTATGGAATATTCGCCGCGTCGAGCACGTCCGTGACCTTCTTCGTCACGCCGAAACGGATGAGGTCGGGGTCGGAGCATAAAAGCGCATGACGAAGTTCGCGCGCCTTTACCTGCGCGGGTATCTCCGCGACTGCTCCCGCGCCGTGATACGATGTTTCGTTCAAAACAAATCTCTGTGCCATGATCTTCTCCTTTTTATATATAAAAAATTATAAACCTGTCTCTGTCACGTCTCGATTTTAAGCTGTGCGTCGCCGAGATCGCCCCACACGGTGATTATGCCTATCTTGACGAATACGGGGTAGATGTAGCTCGCGCCGAATGTGCCCAATTTTTTCGGACCGTCGACCTCCTCGCCGATGTCAAGAAGCTCCATCGCACGATGATATGCGACGTTGACTGTCGCGCGCGTTATCGACTTTTCCTTGCGCGAGACGAACATTTCGCTCCCGCGTATCGCATATGTGAACGTGAGGCCCTTTGCCGTCGTGAATTCCTCGCCCGCATGCTTTTCGATGCGCTCCCACAGCGCGTCCTCTTCCGCTGTCCAGATCTGCGTACTGCGCATCGTCACTCCTCCGCGGTCAAAATCTTGTATGGTACTATTGTAGCATATTTTTATATCAAAGGCAATATTATGTGTGATTTTTTTGAAATATTATTACGGCAGTCGGACGTTTCCTTACAAAAACAGATGGGGGCAAAAGCCCCCATCGCCAGGTTATCCTTCAAGACTGTCTTCGCCCGCAAACGCGATATAATCGCACGGGTCGACGGACGCGCCCGATATTTTCAGCTCAAAGTGCAGGTGCGGTTCGTCCGCTATCTCGTAAAGCGCGCTCTCGCCGACAGTTCCTATGACCTCGCCTGCGGCGACAGTGCGTCCGACGGTGAGACTGCCCAGCGTTTCGGTCGACAGATTGCGATAGGTGCTGACGGCGTCGCCCTCATGCGACACGTTCGCGCATACGCCCCAGAACGGGTCGTCCCAAACCTCCGTCACAACGCCTGCCGCCGCCGCTCTTACGTCCGCTCCGGCGGACGTCGCGATATCGACGCCCGTATGCGTTCTGTAATCGTCCATCGTCATTGAGTATACGAGTGCCGTTTCGCTGTGCGATTTTGAGACGACGCCGTCGGCGGGCTGCATGAACTGCGGCAGCGTCGGCTGCACGTCGACGTCGACTGTCGGAGGTTTAGGCGTCTCTGTCACAGGCGACTCCGTTTCTGGCGCGGCTGTCGTTTCGTCCTTTTTGTCGTCCTTTTTACCGAATATGCCCGCGGGCTTCTCCGTATCACGCGGCAACGGCTCATGCTCGGCAGTATCGCGCGGCGCCATCGCCTGTGTGTCTGCGCTCGTGTCGCTGTCGGGCAGACGACGCGCGCGTCTTGCCGTTATTCCCGTCACGACGACGAGCGCGGCAAGCACCGCCAGCACAAGTATCAGCGCCGCGTACACTATCCTGTTTTCGTACTTTCTGTTTTCCATAATGTAATGCTCCTCGCTTATTTTTTGCTGTGCATGCTTATATTTGCCATTATGCGCGTGTTTTATTCAGGACATTAGGGGGAACTTTTGAAAAAAGTTCCCCCTAAAACCCCCTCAAAACTTTTCCCTGACTTTTTTTATATTTATCGTTTATATGTACGGATAGATTTTGATTGTACGTATCTTTCGATGCTCGGCTTCGCCTCCGCAAGTCAATAAGCAGCGCCGGCTTCGCCGATTCGATATGTGCTATATTATATTTTTCTTGACACGGCGGCGCGGCAAATGTATAATCATTATAGAAAATATGATTTGAGGTGCGGTATGATAAAGCTCGAAAGAACGAACGTGATGAATTTAGAGGGCGCGATGCGCGGCGCGCGCAATCCCTACAACAGCTGGGCGCGCTCCGACAGCGGCTACAACGAGGACGGCGAATACATCCTCGGCGAAAACGACATGAAGCTCGCGCAGCAGCTTCGCCGCGCCGGTTCCGACCACCGCAAATTCATACGTCAGATATTCGTCTCGGTCGACATAACTGCGCCGCTTTACTGGTGGAAGGAGTTCGACACGTACAAGGTCGGCACCGTCGCCAACTCGACCTCGACAATGCACAAGATACACTCGAAGCCGTTTTCGCGCGACGATTTCTCGTGCGACAAATGCTCGCAAGGCGCGCTCGACGCGCTCGACGCGCTGATCGCGTATATGGAAAAGACGCGCCTTGCCTATGTCGAGACAAAGGACAAATCGCTTTGGTACGATTTGATACAGCTTCTGCCGTCGTCGTACAATCAGATGCGCACGGTGACGATGAACTATGAAAATCTCGTCAACATCTATTTCGCGCGCAAGGACCACAAGCTCGACGAGTGGCACGTTTTCTGCGACTGGGTAAAGACGCTGCCTTACGCAAAGGAAATAATCATCGCCGAGTGAGCGGCGCACACTACATTATATGCACAGTCAAGGTCACCGGTCGCACCGGTGGCTTGCACAGCACCCTTAGAGCATAATGCCGGCCGAGCCTATAGGCTCGCCGAAAAGCCCATAGAGCCCGAGACTTTCACAGGCATGCCCCTAAAGTGGCTTATTTCTTGCCCTCTTGTACCGGCTCACCCGTGAACGGGTCGATATATTCCCTGATCTACATCTGATCTTCTGCCGCATCTTCCTGCAGTTGATTTCGTATATACTACCCTATCACTTTCTTGTTTCTTCCCACAGTCATATTATCTGTCACCTGTATTTCGGTGCAAATAGTATATGATACATGCAATTCTATTTTGTATGCGCTAAACTTTCTGTTTGTATGCGCTAAACTTTCTGTGTCAAGTTTCATGTTGATCTCCTGTGTTTTATTGCTTGCGGCTGCCAGACCTCTTGCATTAATATCACAGGAGTTTTTCTTTCTCAACGACAAAAGCCTCTTTTCTTCCACCCGCTTAGCGGATGGTCTACTTTTTTACAAAATACGCCGCGGGAGCTCCCATGCCGAAGCTCCCGCGGCGCGCGCCGATATAATAACCCGATACGAAACCGGACGAACGATAAAACCGTGTCTCCCCGCACAGCGCGAGCGGATGCGCCGCTGCGGTCCGTTTCAAATGATGCTCTTATTCAGACTGCCGGCACGACGAGCGCGCAGACAGGAACGGCAATGGAGACGACGACTGCCGCAACGGCCAATATTATTATCAGCGGGAGCAGCTTTTTCATGACACACCTCGGTTCCGTCTTGTTCGGGTGAATTGTCTTCTACTATAATAGACGCATTTCGGAGGCAAAAGGTTTCATGAAAATCAAAATTTTTTCAAAAAAATTTCATTCGGCGAGCATCGCGTCTATTGTGGCATACCGCTTTTGCAGAAAATCGTCCACGTACTGTACATGCTCCTGCCATGTCCGCATACCGAGCGTGCTCGCGCGGCTTATGCCTATCTGATAGCGCAGAGCCTTATTCCACAGCTTGAAATTGTACACCTGCGAGCGCTCTATCTCGCCGGCTCCGCGCGACAGCGCGTCCTCTGCGACTTCCATGAGTCCTTCTTTTCGCTCGTCCCAGCGCGCGCGCACGCGCGACATGAATGATTCGTCCTTTGTCAGGAATTTCATCCAGTTGTCGTACATCCACTCGCTGACGTAGTCTACCGAGCACCATCCCGTGTAGTCGTCCTTGTCCGTCAGGTTGTTGCCGAACGCCATGTCGTAGTCCCATATCGGTCCCGCCGTCAGCTTTCCGCCGACGGGCTTATACATATAGAGACTGCGGTAGAACGCACATTCGGAGTTGTACGTCAGCTCGTTGACTATGAACCAGTCGACCCACGAGTCGACGTCGATGTAGTCCTCATACCCCTCTCCCTTGACGATCGCCTCCTCCGCCGCCTTGATGTAGTTGTATATGTACTTATACTCCGCGTTCTTCGCCTCCGTTATCTCCGGCTCCTTTATATACATGCGCTTGCAGTACGTCGTGTCGAAGTAGTCCTTCGCCCAGACGTTCTCGCTCGAATAGTCCCAGCCGAACTCGATGAGGAATCCCATGTCCTTTATTTTGCCGTCCGCGTCTGTGACGCGCTCGCCGAGCGGCACACGGTCCTCGTCGTCCTCTATCTTCTCCGAAAGCATGAACACGCCCGCGTATTCGCCGTTTATGAACAAGTCGACCGAGCGGTACGACGGCGTGTACGGCATGCCGTCCATGTAGAGCGCCATCTCGGAGGCGACTATGTTGCGCAGCAGCGACATGTCGGCGTAGTTGCCGATGAGGCACCAGTCGCGGTCCGCCTTCATCGAGCAGAGCTTCGCTTTGCTGTCGAGCTTTATGCGGTACGAATGCTTCGGGAACGTGTTCCACGATGCGTTGCCGCGTCCCTTGACCGACAGCGTATATTTTTCGCCGTCGAGCGTCATATAACCCGTTTTATACGTTTCCTTTGAGTCGATGTCGGAGCCGTCATCGGTATAGAGGCACAGTATCGGTATGTCGAGGCGCGCGCGCATCGCCGTTATGCGGTATACGCGCTGTGCGCCGACGCTGTCCGTCACCGTGATCAGCGCGGGCGACGACAGGTCGAACGGAGCCGACGTGTCGCATACGCCGTCGCCGTCTATGTCGGCGCTTATGTAAAGCGACTTCATGTCCTTGTCCGACACGTCGTGCGGCACGTAGAGCGTGATTATATTGCCCTCGACCGTCGCATATGCGTCGTCGCGGACGCTTTCGCGCTTTTTATTTTCGTAAAGCGCCACGTCCGCTATCCTTGCGCGTCCCGCGCCGCCGAGCGTGTCGCCGTCGGCGCCGCCCACGGTCGAGGTGCCGTTATAGTACGCGACGTTCTGCGACTCCGCGACCTCATACAGATACGGCACGTCGCCGCCCGTCATGTACAGCGACGCGCGCGGCGCGTCGATGTCGAAGCGCGAGATGTTTTCGTCGCCGCGTATGTCGATGGTACATTCGCCGTCGGCGCGGAAGCACAGCTTCCCCGCACCGCCGAGCTTCCCCTCGATCATGAGGCATATGCCGTCCGTGAACGTAACGTCACGGTCGAGCGTGACAGTCTCCTCGAGCACGACGAACGGGTCCTCGCCGCTTTCGCGTCTGTACTCGCCGAACGCATCGCCCGACAAAAGCAGATCGAGCGTGGCAGCGTCGGAGATGCGGAACGCGTCCGCGTCCGCGGACGCGGCGGCAGAATCGGTGTCGACAGTGTCGGTCACTGTCCCCGTGTGCGCGCCCGTGTTTTGATGCTTTTCCGTCGTCGGCTCGTCCGTGACGTTCGCCGCCGTGTCGGACGGTGTCCCCGACGGCGACGCCATCGCCATTATCACGACGACTGCGGCGACCGCGACCGCGAGCAGCATCACTATCATGTATTCGCTGTTTCTTTGTCTTTTTTTCTTCATTCGTATGTAACTGCATGATATTTTTCGGTTTGATATATTATTTTACCATATAAAACTCGATTAGTCTACAAAATCTTTTCCAAAAATGCACAAACAGTTATTGCTAAACGTCGATTTTTGTGCTATAATCGACAGTGCGGCATACCGCATAAACTGTACTTTCGAAAATCGAGGTCCCGCATGGACGCATCAGGTACACAGATACAGTCATCGAAATCGGCGCGCGTCAGGGAGTTCGTTCTTCTGACCGGCGCGACCGTAATGCTCGCATTCGGAATTTATGTATTCCGATTCCAGAACAACTTCACGTTCGGAGGCGTCACGGGAATATCGCTGCTGCTGTCGGCGGTGACGCACGTCCCCGCAGCGACGCTCGTCACGATACTGAACGCCGCGATGCTCGTCGTCGCGTTCATCGTGCTCGGACGCGAATTCGCGGCGAAAAGCGTATACGTGACAGTCCTATACTCGCTCATCATATACGCGCTCGAATTCATCCTCCCGCTCGATGGACCGATAACAGACGAACCGGTGCTCGAACTCATCTTCGCCATCATGGTGCCGGGCGCGGCGTCGGCGACCATATTCCACTTCGACGCGTCGAGCGGCGGCACGGACATAATCGCGATGATACTGCGCAAGTACACGAAGGTCAACATCGGAACGGGACTCATCATCGCCGACGCGCTGACGGTCACATGCTCGTTCTTCGTATTCGGCATCAAGACGGGACTTTTCTCACTCTGCGGATTCCTCGCGAAATCGTTCGTCATCGACAACGTCATCGAGAGCATCAACATATGCAAATATTTCCACGTCGTATGCAGCGACCCGAAGCCTATCTGCGACTACATATGCGATGTGCTCAAGCGCGACGCGACCGTATATGAGGCGACGGGAGCGTTCACGGGCAACCACAAGAGCGTCATAATGACGGTCATGACGCGCCGTCAGGCGATACAGCTTCGCACGTTCATAAAGAAAAGCGAGCCGGGCGCGTTCATCATGATAACGAACACGAGCGAGATCATAGGAAAAGGATTCCGCGCGACAGTTTAGCGCAAATATTTCCGCCGCGCGGAATTGCCTCTTGCAATTCCGCGCACGGTGTGATATATTATTGTTACCGTGTCTGCGTAGCTCAGTTGGATAGAGCGACCGCCTCCTAAGCGGTAGGTCGGGTGTTCAAGTCACCTCGCGGACGTTGGCGCCGCTCACGGCTTTCCGTGAGCGGCGCGTTTTTTTGCATCAGCATATAAAAAATCACATGCACGGTGCATGTTACGTACTTGACAGCGCGCGCGGATGTGATATACTGTTATCATAGCCTGAAAATATTATACGGAGGTAAATAAAGTGGCAAAAAACATCAAGTCGAGCGCGGAGCTCGCCCCCATGCCCGCATATGAGCTCGTGATGGAGGAATATCTCCCCGACATCCGAAGCTGCGGTCTTGTATTCCATCATAAAAAGAGCGGCGCGCGCGTATGCGTGCTCTCGAATGACGACGAAAATAAGGTATTCTGCGCCGGATTCCGCACGACGCCGTCCGACAGCACGGGCGTGCCGCACATAATCGAGCACACAGTCTTAAACGGCTCCGAGCACTTCCCGTCACGCGACCCGTTCATGTCGCTCGTCAAGGGCTCGCTCCACACGTTCTTAAACGCGATGACGTATCCGGATAAGACTATCTTCCCCGTCGCGAGCTGCAACGACAAGGACTTCAAAAATCTCATGCACGTCTACCTCGATTCGGTGTTCCACCCGAACATATATCACCGCCGCGAGATATTCATGCAGGAGGGCTGGCACTATGAGCTCGACTCGCCCGACGACGAGCTGCGCATAAACGGCGTCGTTTACAGCGAGATGAAAGGCGCGCTCTCGACTCCCGCCTCTATTCTCGGCGAGAACATGCAGCAGCGCCTGTACCCCGACAACACATACGGCGTAAACTCGGGCGGCGACCCCGACCATATTCCCGAGCTCACGTACGAAAACTTTCTCGACTTCCACCGCCGTTACTATCACCCCGTCAACAGCTACATCTATATATACGGCGACGTAGACGTGGAGGAGCGCCTCGGTTGGCTCGACGAGAACTACCTCTCGCAGTATGACAAAATCGAGCTCGACTCCCACATCGACCCTCAGCCTCATTGGGGCGGCGTCCGCACCGTGCGCGAGACGTACTCCGTCGGCAATGACGACGCGCTCGACGGCAAGTCATACTTCGGCTATGCGACGCTGCTCCCGCAGATGTCGACGCTCGAGGCGGCAGCGTTTGAGGCGATCGCAGACGCTCTCATCTACACGCAGGGCGCGCCGATACGTCAGGCGCTTCTCGACGCCGGCATTGGCAAAAACATCACGGGCGGCTACGGCGACCACATGCTCGAGCCGTACTTCACGATAGAGGCGCGCGAGGCAAACTCCGCCGACTGCGACAAATTCTTTGAAATAATCGACCGCGTACTGCGCGAGCAGGTCAAAAACGGCATCAACCGCGATTCGCTGCGCGCATATATCAACTCGAACGAGTTCTGGTGGCGCGAAGCCGACTTCGGCGGCACGCCGAACGGACTCGTCTACATCATCAACTCGCTCGGCACATGGCTCTACGATGAAAACGCGCCGTTCGCTACACTCAAACGCAACGACACCTACGCCGAGCTGCGCAAAAAGCTCGACACGCGTTACTTCGAGGAGCTCATAGAGAAATATCTGCTCGGCTCCGACCACGTTCTGCACTATGACCTCGAGCCTGAGCGCGGACTTCTCGACCGTCAGAACGCGGCGCTGCGCGAAAAGCTCGCCGCTTATAAGGCGTCGTTGTCGCCCGAGGAAGTACAGAAGATAGTGGACGACACGAAGGCGCTGCGCGAATATCAGTCCGCGCCGCCGACGGAGGAAGAACTGAACTGCATCCCGTCGCTCGAACGCTCAGACATAAAGCGCGAGGCGCCTCACTTCTGCAACGAGGAGCGCACGATAGCGGGCGTTCCCGCCGTTTACCACGACATTCCGACGAACGGCATCGCGTATATCTCCGTCTACTTCGACGCAGACGGCATACCGACGGAGCTCCTTCCCTACATAGGTCTTATCCCCGACGTGCTCGGCAGCGTCGACACGTCGAAGCACTCGTATTTTGAGCTGTCCAACGACATAGGCATCAACCTCGGCGGACTCGGCGCCGGCACTCACGTTATGCCGTGTGCGAAGGAGCGCGGCGCATACAAGCTCTACGGCTCCGTGACGCTCAGCGCGCTGTCCGACAAGGTCGCATACGCCATGGACCTCGCCGGCGAGATAATCTCGTCGTCGAAGATAAACGACAAGAAGCGTCTGCGCGAGATAATAAGCGAGGTGCAGTCGCGCAGGCTCGTCAGGTTCTCGAACAGCGGCAACTACATCGCTTCGCGCCGTGCGACGTCGTACTTCTCGAAGCTCGACGCATGCTCCGAGCTCATGGGCGGCATCGAGGCGTACAACGTGATCAAGGACAAGATGTCGGACTACGACAAGTACGCGGATGAGATCATCGAGAAGATCACCGCCGCCGTCGACTACATTTTCAGAAGCGGCAAAATGCTCATCAGCGTGACCGCCGACGAGACGGGACTCTCACAGCTCGAGTCGTCGCTGCCGTCGTTTATCGGATCGCTGCGCACCGCTCCGCGTCCCACAGGATCGTCCGAGATCGTGCCCGAGAAGAAGAACGAGGGCTTCATGATGCCGATACAGGTCCAGTACGTGACGCGCGCCGGCAACATGTTCGACACAGGCCACAAGTATTCGGGCGTGCTCAACGTTCTGGCGAACTCGCTGCGCATCGACTATCTCTATCAGGAGATACGCGTCAAGGGCGGCGCTTACGGACAGTCGTGCTCGTTCGACTCCGTAACGGGCAACGTCACGTTCTCCTCGTACCGCGACCCGCAGCTCCGCGCCACCGACGAGGTGTACCGCAAGACGGGCGATTTCGTCCGCGCGCTCGCGCCGGACGAAAAGGAGCTGACGAAGCTCATAATCGGCACGTTCTCGTCGCTCGATTTCCCGAAGACGGCGCGTCAGAAGGCGGCGTCGTCCATGCACGCGTACATGACGGGCGTCACATACGAGGACGTACAGCGTCAGCGCGAGGAGGCGCTCGATGTAACCGTCGAACAGCTCAACGCCGAAGCGGACATGATAGACGACGTCATCGCGCAGAACTACGTCTGCACGATAGGCAACGAGGCGAAGGTCCGCGAGTGCGCGGATATGTTCGACACGCTCGCGACGCTGTCGTAAGTTGTAATAGAAACAGTCACTACTCACTATTTCACGCAAAAGACCGCCGCGCGCGGTCTTTTGCATTTTGTGAAAATAACGCGCCCGCCGCACTTGCGCGGTGCGGTAATTTATGATACAATATAACCAAGGCAAGAAAGGACGATGATGACATCATGGAACAAAACTGCTATTTATTCGTACATTTTACGGGCGAATCCCCCGACGGCGAGCAGATCTACTTTTCCCTCTCCCGCGACGGCGCCCATTTTCATGACGCGAACGGCGGCGCGCCCGTCCTGCGCTCCGATATCGGTGAGCGCGGCGTGCGCGACCCGTTCATTCTGCGCTCACACATAGAAGGCAAATTCTACATAATCGGCACCGATCTGCGCATCGCAAACGGCAAGGGCTGGGGCGTCGCGCAGAACGAAGGCAGTCTTAGTATGCTCGTGTGGCGCTCGAACGATCTCGTTCACTGGTCGGAGCCGTGGATGTTCGACACGGCGGTGCCTGACGCGGGCTGCGTATGGGCGCCGGAGGCGGCGTACGATGTGACGCGCGACGCGTATCTCGTGTTCTGGGCGTCGAAGGTGCTCGTAGGCGACGGCGACTGCCGCAAGCAGAAGATATTCTGCTCGTATACGCGCGACTTCGTTTCATTCACCGAGCCGAAGCTCTACATCGAAAAAGCCGACGACGTTATCGACACGACGATAGTCCACGAAAACGGCATATTCTACCGCTTCTCGAAGGACGAGACGACGAAGCGCATCATCATGGACTGCGGTCCCGACCTGATGGGCGAGTTCACCGAGATACACAGCGACGCGCTCGCGTCCATTCCCGGCGTCGAGGGTCCCATCGCGTTTCTGCGTCACGACGGCGCGTGGTGCCTGATGCTCGATCAGTTTGCAAAGCACGCGGGCTATCTGCCGCTTCTGTCCCGCGACCTCGCGGGCGGCAAATTCGACGTTATGAACGCCGCCGACTACGATTTAGGCAAGACCGTCAAGCGTCACGGCAGCATACTGCCTATCACGGAAGAAGAATACGCGCGCGTCGCCGACGCGTACGGAATATGAGCGCATGAAAGGAGCAAAATCACATGTGTACGGCTGCGACATATAAGACAAAGGATCACTATTTCGGACGCAATCTCGACCTCGAATATTCGTATCATGAGACGGTGACGGTCACGCCGCGCCGCTATCCGTTCGATTTCCGTCACATGGGCGAGTGTCACGACCACTACGCCATGATAGGCATGGCTTACGTCGCCGACGGCTACCCGCTCTACTACGACGCGACAAACGAGCGCGGTCTCTCTATGGCGGGGCTCAACTTTCCCGGCAACGCGGACTACAAGCCGCTCTGCGTCGACGGCAGTCTTGACAACGTAGCGCCGTTCGAGTTCATCCCGTGGATACTTACGCAGTGCTCGACCGTCGCGGACGCGCGCGGTCTGCTCTCGCGCCTGAATCTTTGCCGCGAGGACTTTTCGCCGTCGCTTCCGGCGTCTCCTCTCCACTGGATGATCGCCGACCGCGACGAGGCGATCGTCGTAGAATCGGTGAAGGACGGGCTTAAGGTATACGACGACCCGGTAGGAATTCTCACGAACAATCCGCCGTTCGACTATCACATGCTCAACCTCGCCAACTACATGGGTGTTACGCGCGAGGAGCCGACGAGCACGTTTGCGGACGGGTTTGAGCTGAAACCTTACAGCCGCGGCATGGGCGGCATCGGAATACCGGGCGACCTGTCGTCGGCGTCGCGCTTTGTCAAGGCCGCGTTCACGCGCATGAACTCCGTGTCGGGCGAGAGCGAGCAGGAGAGTGTAGCGCAGTTCTTTAAGATACTCGGCTCCGTTGAGCAGCAGCGCGGCTGCGCACGCGTCGGTCACAAGTTCGAGATAACGATATATTCGTCGTGCTGCAACGTCGACACCGGCGTCTACTACTACACCACATACGAAAACGGCGCGCTTTCCGCCGTGGACATGCACCGCGAGGACCTCGACTCCGCATCCCTCGCCGTCTACGACCTCTTGACCGCGCCGGAAGTAAAGTATCAGAATTAAATTATATTTTATCGGGGAGAAAACTTTCTGAAGAAAGTTTTCTCCCTGAACCCCTTTTCAAAGACTTTTATTACAAGTTTTCTTGACAAAGTAAACGAAAACAATATTTTCAGCGCGTACTTAAGATAATCACTAATCGGTCCGCTTTTGGAGAAGGTAGGGGACAGGAGTTTGACGCGTAAGCGGCAAACCTCCCACCTTTCTACAAAAAGGGGTCCCCGAAAAAAAGTTCCCTCCCCTCTCGCGCTCTCCACTCTTTCAAAAACCTACCCTGCGAATATTTGATTTTGAAAATGCTTGACAGTAGGTGACTGCGGGTATATAATAAAATTGACAAAAACATTGGCGCGGCGGTCGGCAAATCGCCGTGCAAGTTTTGTTTTGACGATCATAAACAGTCAGTAAAATGTTTTGAAGGGATTCTAAGGGAAACGTTCTTCAAAGGTTCCCCTTAGAATTTTAATAAAATCATGAAAAAACTTCTGCTCGCCGACGGGACGAACATAATGTTCCGCTCATATTACGGGATACGTCCGTTCATGACGAAGACGGGACTTTACACTAACGCCGTATACGGCACGATAACGACGCTTCAATCAAAAATAGACGAGCTTGCGCCCGACGCCGTCGCCGTGGCGTTCGACCTTCCGTCGCCGACGTTCCGCCACACGATGTACGACGCCTACAAGGGCACGCGGTCGAAAGCCCCTCCGGAGCTGACGGAGCAGATACCGTATGTGCGCCGCGCCTGCGACGCTATCGGCGCACGCATCGTCGACTGCGAGGGCTTTGAAGCTGACGACGTGCTCGGCACGCTCGCCGACAGAGGCGAGCGGGACGGATGGGACGTGTACGTTTTGACCGGCGACCGCGACTCGCTCCAGCTCATAACAGATAAAACTAAGCTGCTCTTTATAACGAACAAGGGCTCCGTCCTCTACGACAAGGACGAGTTTTACAAAAATTACGGCACGACGCCGCCTCATCTCGTCGACATAAAGGCGCTGATGGGCGACTCGTCGGACAATATCCCCGGCGTGCCGGGAGTCGGCGAAAAGACCGCGCTCAAGCTGATCGCCGAGGCAGGCTCAATAGATAAGATATACTCCGACCTCGACGCGCTGTCGGTCACGCCTTCCGTACGCGAAAAGCTGCGCGCCGGCAAGGAACTCGCATATATGTCGTATGAGCTTGCGACGATACGTCGCGACGCGCCAGTCACGGTCACGCTCGACGAGCTCGCGTACAGCGGCCCCGACCGCACAGCACTCGGCGAGCTGTGCTCGGAGCTTGAATTTCACAAATTAGCCGAACGGTACGGACTGCACACGTCCGCCGTCGGCAAGCGCATCGCCCCCGCGCCAGATGCGATACCGCTGACGGCCGACGCCGCGTCCGACATCGTTTTGCGCGGTGCGCCTGCTGTCTATGTTGTCGGCGAGACGGTTTATACGGCGTCGGGCGGCGACGTGTTTTCATCTTCCGTAGACAGCGATGAGACGCGGACGCTGTTCTCCGTTCCCGTCGTGTGCCACGACTACAAAAGCCTGTACGCGCTGATGAAGACGCACGGCATAGACGTTTCGTGCGCGTTCGACACTATGCTTGCCGCATACGTGCTGCGCGCCGGCGACACCTCATACGAGCTTGCGCGCGTTGCGATGACGTATCTCGGCGAAAACGATTCACCCGAACGCGGCGAGGACGCGGCAAAGCTGATACTTCGTCTGCACGAGGCGATGAAAAAGGAGTTCGACCGCGTGGACAAGGAAGCCGAAGAGTCCGGCGAGGCGCCCGCGTCGCGCGTGCTCTACGATATAGAAATACCGCTCGCGCCCGTGCTCGCCGACATGGAGGAAGTCGGATTTCACGTCGACGTCGACGGTCTGCGCCGATATACGGAGTCGCTTCGCGACGCCGAGAACACGCTCGCCGAGCGCATCTACATGCTCGCGGGTCACGAGTTCAATCTCAATTCGCCGAAGCAGCTCGGCGAGGTGCTCTTTGACGAGCTCGGTATACCGGCGGGCAAAAAGACGAAGCGCGGATATTCCACGGACGCCGACACGCTCGAAAGACTGCGCGACGACTACGACATCGTCGAATACGTGCTGCATTACAGGCAGATATCGAAGCTGCGCAGCACGTACGGTGAGGGACTCGCCGCCGTCGCCGACGAGCATCACCGCATACACACGTCGTTCAAACAGACGGTCACGGCGACGGGCAGACTGTCCTCGACCGAGCCTAATCTGCAAAATATACCCGTGCGCACGGAGCTCGGACGCGAGCTGCGCCGATTTTTCGACACGCCCGACGAGGACCGCGTCCTCGTCGACGCCGACTATTCTCAGATAGAGCTGCGTCTGCTCGCAAGCATCTCGGGCGACACCGTCATGCAGGACGCGTTTTTGCGCGGCGCCGACATACACGCGGCGACGGCGTCGCAGGTGTTCGGCGTGCCGGAGGGCGCCGTCACAAAGGAGCTTCGCTCCCGCGCGAAGGCGGTCAATTTCGGCATCGTATACGGCATCGGCGACTATTCCCTTTCGCGCGACATCGGCACGTCGCGCAAAGTCGCCGCCGAATATATCGCGAATTATCTCGCCACGTACCGCGGCGTCGACGAATACCTCAAATCGACGGTCGCGTCAGCGCATGAGCGCGGATTCGTCACGACACTGCTCGGACGCAGGCGTTATATCCCCGAGATATCGGCGTCGAACAAAATGACGCGCTCATTCGGCGAACGCGTCGCGATGAACTCGCCGATACAAGGCACCGCCGCAGATATTATCAAAATAGCGATGATAAACACGTCGCGCGCGCTGCAAAAGTCGGGACTTGACGCGCATCTGATACTCCAGGTACACGACGAGCTGATAGTCGAATGTAAGAAGGACGACGCCGACCGTGTGTCGGAGCTCCTTCGCGAATGCATGGAATCGGCATCGTCGCTTCCCGTGCCGCTGTCCGTCGACGTCGAGCGCGGCAAAACGTGGTTCGAATGCAAATAAAATAAATCAAATTACAATTAAGTCAGGAAAAGTTTTGAGGGGATCCTAAGGGGAACTTTTTCAAAAGTTCCCCTTGGAAAATAAAATCATGTACAAAATCGGCTTTGACAACGACAAGTATATCCGTATGCAGTCCGACCGCATACGCGAGCGCATTGACTCCTTCGGAGGCAAGCTGTATCTCGAATTCGGCGGCAAGCTGTTCGACGACTACCATGCGTCGCGCGTTCTGCCGGGATTTCTGCCCGACAGCAAGGTAAAGATGCTGTGTGAGATGAAGGAGCAGGCGGAGATAATCATCGCGATCGGCGCGTACGCCATCGAGAAAAGCAAGCGCCGCGGCGACCTCGGCATCACGTACGACAGCGAGGTCCTGCGCCTCATCGACGCGTTCCGCGAGATCGGGCTGTACGTCGGCTCCGTCGTAATAACGCGGCACGTGAAAAGTCCGCAGACGGACGCGTTCGAGCAGCGTCTCACGTCTCTCGGCGTCCGCGTCTATCACCACTACGCGATACCCAACTACCCCGCTGACATTCCCCTCATCGTCTCCGACGACGGATACGGCAAAAACGACTATATCGAAACGACGCGTCCGCTCGTCGTCGTGACAGCGCCGGGACCCGGCTCGGGCAAAATGGCGACGTGCCTCTCGCAGCTCTACCACGAGCACAAGCGCGGCGTGCGCTGCGGTTACGCGAAGTTCGAGACGTTCCCGATATGGAACCTGCCGCTCAAGCACCCCGTCAACGTCGCGTATGAGGCGGCGACCGCCGACCTCGACGACGTCAACATGATAGACCCGTACCACCTCGAGGCGTACGGACAGAAGACCGTCAACTACAACCGCGACATCGAGATATTTCCCGTCCTTGACGCTATTTTCAAGGAAATATACGGCTCCTCACCTTATAAGTCGCCCACCGATATGGGCGTCAATATGGCTGGCTTCGCCATAACCGACGACGACGCCGTATCGGAGGCGTCGAAGCGCGAGATTCTGCGCCGCTCATACGTCGCCGCGTGCGAACGCGCGTCCGGCGACGGCGACGCCGATATTGACGAGATAATCAGTAAGCTGGCGCTTCTGCGCAATACGGTCGGCGTGACCGCTGACGACAGGCCCGCGATAGCCGCCGCGAATGCAAAGGCTGACGCCACGGGCAGGCCCGCGTTCGCAATCGAGCTGCCCGACGGCACGGTCGTCACCGGCAAGACGTCGCCGTTGCTCGGCGCGTCGTCCGCCGCGCTCTTAAACGCGCTTAAGCATCTTGCCCACATCGACGACGACGTCGACCTCATCCCGCCGTACATAATCGAGCCGATACAGCATCTCAAAGTGACGCACATGGGCAATCACAACCCGCGGCTGCACACCGACGAGCTTTTGATAACGCTCGCAATATGCGCCGTCACGGACAAAAACGCCGCCGCGACGATCGAATGTCTCAACGACCTCTACGGCTGCGAGGCACATTCGTCCGTCATACTGTCGCACGTCGACGAAAACGTGTTCAAGAAGCTCGGCGTCAATCTGACGAGCGAGCCGAAATACGAAACGAAAAAGCTCTATCATAAATAATCACAGAAAGCAAAACTGCAAACAGAGGAGGCTTTTATGAAGATCACCGTTATCGGATGCGGGCGCTGGGGCACCTTCATCGCCTATTATCTGCACAATACAGGTCACGACGTCAAGCTTTACGGAAAAACCGGCGATCCCACGACCGTCGGACTTTTGACGACGCGCAAAAATTCATATCTGACGCTGCCGGACGATTTTCGCATTATCACCGATATAAACGAGGCGCTCGAACCGGATTCGGTCGTTATTTCGGTCCCGTCGCAGGCGCTGCGCGGTCTGTTCTCGGAGATAAAAGCAGTATCAGACAAGCCGCGCCGATACATCCTCTGCATGAAGGGCATCGAGATATCGACGATGAAGCGTCTTTCCGAGGTCGCGGAGGAATGCGCCGCTCCCGGCAGCAAGATAGCATGCTGGATAGGGCCCGGGCACGTTGAGGAATTCGTGCGCGGCACGCCGAACTGCATGGTCATCGACAGCCGCGACGACGAGCTCAAGCACGAGCTTGCCGACACGTTCTCGTCTCCCCTCATCCGCTTCTACTACGGCTGCGACCTGCTCGGCAATGAGATAGGCGCCGCGTCGAAGAACGTCATCGGCATCGCCGCAGGTATGCTCGACGGACTCGGGATATCGGCGCTCAAAGGCGTCCTCATGGCGCGCGGCACGCACGAGATATCGGTGCTTATCGAAAAGATGGGCGGCGACCCGCGTTCCGCATACGGGCTTTGCCATCTCGGCGACTATGAGGCGACCGTGTTCTCCAAGTACAGCCACAACCGCATGTTCGGCGAAAAGTTCATACGCGGCGAAAAATACGATTCGCTCGCCGAGGGCTACTACACCGCCGACGCGATGATGCGTCTGTCGAAGAAGTACGACGTCGAAATACCGATATGCGCGACCGTATACGATATCCTCTATAACGGCGCCGACCCGAAGACATGCCTCGGCGATTTGTTCTCGCGCCGCATGAAAAACGAATTCTGAATCATTTTATAAAGAAAAATTCTTGAAAGGGGTTCGGGGGAAACTTCTTATGAGAAGCTTCCCCCGAAAACAATGAAACTCTACTTCATCAGACACGCCGACCCGCTCTACTCGCTCGATTCGCTGACCCCGAAAGGATGGCACGAGGCAGAGCTTTTGGCGCCGCGCATAAAACGCATATATGAGACCGAAAACGTCCGCACCGCGTACTGCTCGCCGCTCGGACGCGCGCAGGACACCGCGCGCGTCAGTCTCGAGCCGCTCGGGCAGACCGTTGTGACAAAGGATTGGATGCTCGAATTCCCCGCCGTCATGCAGATGCCGGAGGGCTATTACCGTATGCCGTGGGATCTTTTGCCCGCGTGGTGGACGACGCACGAGGACCTCTACGACAAGGACAACTGGTTCCGCGGTCCGACGATGTCGCGCGGCGGCAACGTCGAGGAATGGTACATGCGCGTCGCCGGCGGCATCGACTCGATACTCAGTGAACACGGCTACCGCCGCGACGGTCATTTCTACCGCACCGACGGCGGCAACGGCGACACGCTTTTGTTCTTCTGCCACCTCGGCGTCATGTTCGTCATGCTGTCGCACATGCTCTCGATGCCGACGCCCGTTTTGTGGCAGAACTTCTTCGTCGCGCCGACGAGCGTCACGCTCGTTTCGACCGAGGAGGTCGTCAAGGGCGAGGTCGCGATGAGAGTGAAGTATTTCGGCGACGTCTCGCATCTGTACGTCGCGGGCGAGCGCCCGTCAGACTCCGGATTTTTCGCCGAATACAGGTGACGCCCCTCATCTTATGACTACATTTGATATTCCCTTTCCGACTCTCCCGTCGCCGTGCGTGCTCGCGCTCGGCACGTTCGACGGCGTACACATCGGTCACGCCGCTGTGATATCGCGCGCGGTCGATGAATCGAAAAAGCGCGGTGTCGTCTCCGCCGTTTGGTGCTTTGCCACCGTGCCGCGCGCTTTTTTCGGCGGCGATGTCGCGCCGATATGCACGCCCGATGAAAAGGCGCACCGCATATGCGCGCTCGGCATCGACGTGCTTATTATGCCGCCAGTTACGGCGGACCTGCTCTCGATGACGCCGCGCGATTTCGTCGACAGTCTTGTCGCGTCGCTGTCGCCGTTCCACGTCGTATGCGGCTTCAACTATACATTCGGAGCGCACGCGTCCGGCAATACGGACACGCTCCGCGCACTTCTCGACGAGCGCGGCATTTCGCTCACCGTCGTCGAGCCAGTCACGCGCGGCGGCATACCAGTCAGCTCGACCTTGATACGTCAGCTTATCGAGTCGGGAGACACAAAATCTGCAGGGGAGCTGCTCGGTCACGACGCGTAAAAGACAAAGGGACCCCCACAGAGTCCCGTTGCGTTTGATTTTTCGATTTATTATGTCATTACCCGATCACTTTTGCAGAGTTTCGAGATAGTCGGCGACGTCGCCGACGGTGATAAGGCGCGCCAGATCGTCCTCCGCTATTTCGATATCGAATCGCTCCTCGCAGATCATGACAAGGTCGGCAAGCTCGATCGAGTTTATGTCGAGGTCGTTGACGAGCTCGGCGTCCGGCGTTATGAGTCTTTCGTCGATCTGAAGCTCTTCAATAAGCAGTTCTCTTACCTGTTCGTACATCGTTGTTACCTCCGCGGGCGTGCGCTTGATTTATTCCGACACGTTAATTATATTGTAGCTTCGGTGCGTTGTCAATATGTATTTTCAACTAAAGACGATTTTTGATAGAATTATTTCCCGTGCATACCGTAGATGTCCGGCGTGTATTTAATTTTCAAAAAGGAGACAAATATCATGGCTGAGGAAAAGAAGAAGTCGCAGAAGCGAGGCATCATCATCGCATTCGTCGTTATGATCGGCGTTATCGTACTGTTTTACGCATCAGGCCCGATCATGGACGGCATAAGCTCGTTCATAAAATCGAAAAAAGAAAAAGAGCCGACGAGCGACTACATGGATCACATCAAGACGTATACGTTTGCGCCGTCTGCTTACGGCGAGGACATATACGCGGACGAGGACTATATGAAGCTCGACCGCTACATCTCGTACAAGAACGGTCCCGACACGTTCACGATAACGGACGGCGACTATGCGAAATACGGCGTCTGCATCGAGTTCTTCGCCGAATATTTTGAGTCCGTCAAGCTCGGGCAGTACGAGGACTACGACAAGTACTTCACCGACGAATATTTCAAGAATCAGTCGAACAAGGAGATGTTCGCGCCGCAGAAGATATACGACATATTGGTCGAGGAGACGCGCTCCGAGATACACGACGACGGCACCGAGTCCCACTTCTTCTACGTCGATTTCAAGATATTCAAAAACGACGGCTCGTTCCGCAACGATATCGGCAGCGATATGTCGCGCACGGTCGTGTATGAGCTCGTCGTCGACAACGACGGTAATGTGCTGATAAACTATATCGGGCGATGATATAAACGAAGCGTAAAAAACGCGGCATGACGGACGTCATGCCGCGTTTGCTGTCAACCGACATGCGACAAATTTCCATTTTGCGGCGGTAGACAATATTCGCTTGTCATGGTATCATGTATACACCGCAGCGGAAACAACAAAAGTGAGGTAAACATCATGACACTCGGAAATCGCATACTCGAGCTTCGCGCGCACGCGGGGCTTTCGCAGGAGGAATTCGGCGAAAAATTCGGCACGACGCGTCAGACCGTATCGAAGTGGGAGCTCGACCTCGCAACACCGGAGCTTCCGAAGATCGTCGCCATGGCGCGGACGTTCGGCGTCACGACCGATTCGATAATATCGGACGGCATATCGACGTTCGACGGCGAATACGACCGTTTCGTCTGCGGCGTATACAAAAAGCGCGACACCGTCATTGTCGAAACGGAAAAGATCGCGCTTTCATATGAGCAGAACGCGGACGCGTCGCTCTTGACGTCAAAGCTCTACGTCGGCATGCAGAAAAACAAGCGCCTGCGCGGCGTCGTCTTGTTCGATGTAAAAAAGAAGCGCGCGCAGTACGCGTACTCCGACGACGGCGGCAAGGTCGAGTCGAATTCGTCAGTCGCGGACATGCTCGGCGAGACCTTCGACCGCTCCGTCCTCGACGGTATGCGGCGCACGCAGACGTTTTTCGTCAGCCGCGGCGAGGTGAAGCTGCCGACGGTCGGCGAGGCGGGATTTAAGACGTGCCTTTCGTCGTGGCGGCGCGGGACGAGACACTACTGCCGGGACGGGATCATTTTCGCAATGGTACATGTCGGCGTGGTGGATTATTTCTTCCATATGGTGCCGCGGAATCACGAAAACATCTATTGCGGATTCACCGAAGTCATACCGCACGAGCTCGGGAGCTTTAGCGGCAGGCAGCAGTTCCTCGTTCATCGTGGAGAACGAAACTGCAT
>CANQMJ010000024.1 GCA_947624945.1 uncultured Clostridia bacterium
GACGCGGTCGATGCGGTTGTTGCCGAACACGTTTATGCCGCGCACGTTCACTCCCGTCGACGGGAACACGTTCTTGTCGTCGAAGCTGACTATCGCCGCGTCGGCGTATTCCTCGACGGAGCCCTCGCCGATTATCGTGCAGTCGTCCTCATGCGCCTTTGAGACGGCGCGGTAGAACGGATGCGAGAACATGTAGAACACCGATACGGGCAGGCACATTATCGCGGACGAAGCCGCCGCCTTGAGCGCCGCGTACATCGACGACGTTTCCCCGCCCCTGTATTCGACGGCGAAGAATACAGCCGCCACGACAAGCATCGCGGGGATTATGAAGCCGATGAATTTTCTGCCGTTCGGGTATCTGTTCGTGCGCAGGAAATAGTCCTCGACGAAGTCCGCGCCCTCTATCTTGAGTACGCTTATGTCCTCCGCCCTGTCGCCCTCCTCCATAAGGTCGGAGAAAGCCTCGTGCTCGAGCTTGGAGTCCGCCATTGAAAGACTCGTGAGCACGTACTTTTTCTTCTTCGACGAGACGATGCCAAAGCTCAATATCTCGCGCCTTAAATTCATCCACTGGTACAGTATCAGAAGAAGCATCCCTATCGCGACAGGCAGATGGAACGTCTCTGGACCACTCTCGCCGAACGAGGCGATGTTCAAAAACGATATCGCAGCGTCGTAAACGACCGTCACGACGAGCGCAAAGCCCGCGACACATTCGGGCGTCGGACGTCCGCGGAAGAAATCGCGGAAGCCGTATATTATGGACTTATACGACATCGCCGCGATGAACAGAAGTATCTGCAGTCCGACCATGATGTATACGACCGGGTACATCACAGGGTCGAGCGCGCCCGACAGCGTGATCCCGAGCGTGGAATGGCACTCGAAAAGGAGAAGTATGAACGTCAGAACTGCCGCCGCCGCGAGCTTTATCTTCGACTGCTTGTACCGACTGTTGTACATCTCCACGACTTCGCGCGTCTGCGACTTCGTCGTGTACTCGTACTCGAGCTCGGCGCGTTCGCGCTTGAGCGACTCCGTGCGGTGCATGTCGTCCTGCTGCTTTTCGACGAATTTAGACACCTTTTCGGCGCCGACAGCCTGCTCGAGCTCCTCGTCCATGCCGAGTCCGAGCAGTATGTTCATGTCGAACGGGTCGACCTCTATATCGTCGTCGCCGCCGAGCTCGTACATCGACTCGTCGTCCTCGTCCGCTTCGTCCTTGATGCCGGCACTGCCCGCGACTTTTACGTCGTCTTCATCGCCTACATCGCCTACATTGCCTACATCGTCGTCGGACTCGTCGCCGATATAGTCGTACGAATCGGAACCGTCGTTTTCGTACTGCGCGAACGTCTCTTCATCGGGCTCAAACGAGAACTGAGCATCCGACACATCATCCGCGCTTACCGTCTCAGTGCCGCCGAGCGGCTGTTTTTCCTCGTCCGCAAGCTTCGACACGCCGACGTCTATGTCCTCGCGCACTGCGTCTATCGCGTCGACATCGTCCGCATCCGCGTTCTTTATAACACGCGTATCTCCTGCACTGCCGGCTCCGTTCGCGTCACTTTCATTTTTGCTTTCGACTGTGCCTGCCGCCGGGGTCGGCACACGCCGCGCGGACGCGCGCCTGCGGCGCTGCGGACGCTGCTCCCCGTTATTCTGGCCGTATTCATCCGGAAGATATTTACGCAAAAGCTCGTTTATGTCGAGCTCGCTTTCACGTTTTTCCTCACTCATGTACGCCGCCATGCGGACGCCGACGCATCATTGTAAAACGCATCGTGACCGCAGTCCTTTCTTCAAGCATTTTTTATATCCTATATCCGCGTCACTTGACGCGCGGACCCTTCATCTGTCTTGCCGCCTCGGTCAGAATGACCGCCGCCGCGCACGACACGTTCAGCGAGTTGACCTTGCCGTACATCGGTATCGACGCGACGAAGTCGCACTTATCGCGCAGAAGCTTGTGGACGCCCTCGCCCTCGCTGCCGAATATTATCGCCGTCGGCGAATCGAATCGGCACTTGTAAAACGGCTCGCCGTCCGCCTCCGCTGCGTATATCCACACGCCGCGCCGCTTGAGCTCATCGACCGTATCGGCAAGATTCGTCACTCTCACGACAGTAACATGCTCGACGGCTCCCGCCGACGACTTTGCGACTGTCGCCGTTATCCCCGACGAATGGCGCTTCGGTATTATCAGTCCGTGCGCTCCCGCGCATTCGACGCAGCGTATTATCGCGCCGAGATTGTGCGGATCGGTGACACCGTCCGCTATCGCGATGAGCGGCATCTCGCCCGCCTTAGCAGCATTATCGAAGATGTCGTCGAGCGTGCCGTACTCACATTCGGCCGCCGCAGCCGCGACGCCCTGATGATTCGCACCCGCCGACATCCTGTCGAGCTTGTGCTCGTCGACCTCCACTATCGGTATGCCGCGTTTCTTAGCCTCGGCAGCGATCTCGTTTATACTTCCCTCACGCTGTCCCTGCTTCAAAAAGATCTTGTCGACGTCGCGCCCCGAGCGCAGAAGCTCGCGCACGGCGTTGCGTCCGACGATCACGCCCGGATCAGGTTCACTTGCGTGATGCTCGCGCCCCGATGAACTGTTTTTTGGCTTCAATTCCGCAGTTTTACTCCACTTTTACAATCATACACCGTACATTATAGCATAAAATCATCTATTTGTATATATTTCGAGAAAGAAAAAATGATTTTCTTTTCGATTTTATTCCGTTTTTTCGTCGTCGAGCGAACCGAACGGCAGACCCACACCGCCGACGGTATACAAAAGCCGCGTCATACGACGCGGCTTTCAGCGACATTTTCTCTATTACTTTACTATTACTGTCTTTTTCTCTTAGCGTAGCATTCGTTGCAATAGACCGGTCTGTCGGGCGCCGGCTCGAAGTTCACCTTACACGGCTTGCCGCATTCTGCGCATACTGCGTCATACTTGCCTTTTCTTGCGTCTTTGCATTCACGGCAGTGTTTCGGCTCGTGGGTGAGCCCCTTTTCGGCATAAAATGCCTGCTCGCCGGCGGTAAAAGTAAACTCTTTGCCGCAGGTAACGCATACGAGAGTCTTGTCTTCGTACATGTTTTTTCCTCGCTTTGAATATGTAATAATACTTTTCCGCGCCAAATGCGCGGTGATTTATATAACGGCGTATGCCGATATATTCATTCGAGCAGTCTTTTGATCTTCATCCTCATGCGATAAACGGCGTTTTCCGCCGTCTTGACGCTGATAGAAAGAATTCCTGCAATTTCCGTCGGACGCATACCGTCGATGTAAAGATTAAAAACGTCATATTCAAGCGGCGACAGCACATTTTTTATAAGCTCGTTCAGTTCACGCTCGCGCTCGATCTCGATAAGCGCACGCGACGGGTCGGAGTCAATGTTGTCGGCCGTTTCCTCCGGCAGCTCGTCGAGCGGGAACTCTACCTCCGCGTCACATTCGTGACGGCGCAATAGCGACACCATTCGGCGCTGTATGCATATCTTCGCGTACAGACCGAAGCTGACGTCGTCAGACGCGTCGTAGGTGAGCGCCGCGCGGTAAAGAATTATCGCCGCCTCCTGTCTCAGCTCGTCCTCGTCGAGACGCGCCGACTGCGGCAGCTTCGCCATCGTCATATGCACAAGACCCGCGACAAGCGGCG
This sequence comes from uncultured Clostridia bacterium, assembly GCA_947624945.1. Classification (GTDB taxonomy): domain Bacteria; phylum Bacillota; class Clostridia; order Oscillospirales; family CAG-272; genus DTU064. The sequence goes on from CANQMJ010000024.1 coordinate 3,674, forward strand.
AATACATGCGAAGCAGCTCCGCACACGCGTCGTCATCGCCGTTTTTGATCCTGCAAAGCAATTCATTTAGCTCCGCAGACTTTGTCACATTGTTATGATCCATATCCGCCGGTAACGAAACATGTCGTAATAATGAACTGAAAAACTTGCTTTCGAATGAAATTATACCACAAAATCATGATTTGTCAACATCATTTTTGCAATTTCTACGAAATGATTCTGCAAAATTCGATTTGTTTCTATGTTTTGTCAAAAAATAAAGTTCATATCTCCGACAAGAAGCGCGAACGCGCCCCTATATATCGCCTCGGGACGCTCGTAAAAATTGTCCCTTATCGCGTCGGCGCGTTTTTTCGAGTCCGCCTTTACTGTGACCGAGCACGTCTTTCGTCCGTGCTCGTATATGGAGCACGTCACCGCATATCCGCCGCCCTCGGCGTCGGGTATATCCTCACACTTGTATTTCAGCTCCGCGCCTCGCTCCTTGAACGATATGAGCCGCAGCGCGCTCTTGAGGCTCCTGTCGCGGATAGTGTCGAATATATCACCCGACAGATTTTCGGCGACGTTTATGCCGGGCTTCGTTATCCTGAACATTTCAACGCCGTCGCCGCGCACGCTCTTCGATATAAGACCGTCGTCTACGAGCTCCGTAAAGCACTCGGCAAAATCAAAATAGTTCAGATACCCGTCGCTCATCATGATGTCGTTTATCGTGACATAGTCGAGCGGCATGTCGATGTTCCAAAGCAGATAAAGTATAAAAACCTTTGTAAAGTTCTTTTCCGTGACAGGTGACGGCATAATACCCCCGTGATTCATCTTTTTTCATGACTCGGGGCGAGAAAACATTCGTTTTCTCGCCCCGTGCGTATCAATACCTTTTATTAAGCTGCGGGAGCCGCCTGAGTCTCGGCAACCGTATCGAATACCTTCTTCCAAGCCATGTAATTTTCCATCTTTACATCCTTGAAATCAGTTACGCCGTAGTAGTCGGTCTTGAATCCCGACACAACGTTCGAATATGTCACATACGCGTTCTGATTGAATATGATCGGCATTACGGGCATGTCGTCCATAAGCATCTTCTCAGCTTCGTGGAGCTTCTCGGTGCGCTCAGCGATGTCGGTCGCCGCGTAAGCTTCCTCGATGATAGCGTCGTAAGCGTCGCTCTTGTATCCGGTCATATGACCGACGACGGGATATTCCTCGTCGTCCTCGACGTCGCCGCTGAGGTCAACGCCGTTGCCCGAGAAATCGGTAGCAAACGGAGCAAGCGCGGAGAACGGTTCCTCGCACAGCATCTGATAGTCTATCGCGAGAATGTCCCAACGGTTCTCCTTAGCCTGATCGACCGTGTAGAAGTTGTGGAACGTATCGGAGTAGATAACGGGGTCGTTGATGTCGATCTGTGCTCTGACTGCCTGGAGCGTTACGTTGAAGCCGAGCGCAGCCCATGCGCCCTGAACGTAGTTGGCGATTGCCGCGCTGACAGCGTCATCGGCATAGTACGAAATTCTGAGGCTGCCGCCGGAAACGCCCGCCTCGGAAAGCAGCTGCTTTGCAGCGGTTACATCAGCCGTCGCGGAAATGACGTCGCCGCCCTCTTCTCTGAACGACGTGCCTACCTTGCCGTTCGTCGCCTTATACGGGACAAATCCGGTCGCGGGCTTTGCGAATACGACTATCTCGTCCGCTATCTTCTGACGGTCGATAGCGAGCGACAGAGCCTTTCTCACTCTCGCGTCGGCGAGGAGCGGGTTATTGAGGTTGAAGTAATATGTATGAGTAGAGAGAAGATCCGTCGTCGTCACATAATCCTTATATGCGGCGCGCTGGTCGAGCGGAAGCTCGGAGTCATAGAACACCGTATTGATCGCGGGATCTGTCTGACCGACGCTCGACAGCATCGAGTTGAGCGTTCTGCCGTAATCGTTCTCTATTCTGAACGGGATAACGTACTTATCGTATACCTCGTTCTTATCGGTGTCGAGGAAGTAGTAGTTGGAGCGTTCGAGTCTGAGGATGTGGTTATATTCGACCGACTTGACCATGAACGGACCGCTCGTTACCATCGTTGCCGGCTTCTTCGCCCAGTCTGCGGACTTCGATACGATATCCTCGCGGAGCGGTACGAGCGCGGGGCTCGAGAGGTTGCGGAGGAACTGCTGGTAGTCGATGGAATGTTCAAACTCTATCTCGAGCTTGAGCGTTTCGGGAGCCGTAAGACCGATATCATCTATCGTCATCTCGCCCGATTTGATCGCGCGTGCGTTCTTTATGTCATAAAGCATGCACGCCGCCTCGCAGTCGTAGTCGACGTCAAGGATGCGCTTCCACGCGTAAACGACGTCGGCCGCCTGTACGGAACGTCCGTCGCTCCATTTCGTGTCCTTGAGCGTGATCGTCATCTTGTACTCGCCGTATCTGTCGCCGTCGTTGATCTCATAGTCCTTGATGAGCGACATCTTGAGCTTTCCGTTCTCGTCGATATCGGTCAGGCTTTCGTAGAGAAGGCTGAGGATCTTGACATTGGAGTCGTTGAGATAAGCGACCGTCGGGTCAAAGGAATACATCTCTGTACCGAGGTACATGGGGATGATGGCGCCCTTGTCGTACTCGCCTGTTTCTTCGTCCTTCTCAAGCGTCGTGCACCCGGCGACCGACAGCAAGAGCATCACTGCACACAAAATCAGAGCCAGCAAACGTTTCATAATACGGTTTATCCTCCTTTTATGCTATCGCATAAATAAATGGTAAAAGAGCTGTATCCGCGTAAATAACGCCCTTGATACTAACTACAACACATTATATCATCAAAATCGAATTTAATCAATAAAATCTTTATACGTATCGGCAAATTTTAGTTATTTGCACAATCAGATAATATGATTTTTGTCAATAGTAAACAAATTTCATTCAATTTTGACTGCAGCATGTGCAAACGCTGCGCGATACTGCCCCCGACGACTGCTTTTTCGGCGTCAAAGCGCGGCAAATCTTCATGCCCGTCATGAATATTATATCATGATTCTGACAGAAAATATATAGAAAAACGGAAAGGAATGAAAAAATGACCGACATCGAATCTGTATCATACAGACGCACCGACCTCGCGTGCGAGACCGACATCGACAAAAGAAATGCCCCGGGCGTTTCATTTTACGAATACGAACGCGGCGGCGTACCCGTCAGCATCATGACCGTCGAGTACGGAAGCGGCGAGTCGGCGGCGGGACGTCCCGCCGGGACTTACATGACAGTCACCGCCGAGCGGCCGTGGATGTGGGAGGACGACAGACGCGAGGGTCTCGTTTCGCTTTTGTCCGAGCTCATATCGGACGCGATATTCTCCGCCGCGGGAAAGCGTCCGTGCGCCGATTTTTCCGTGCTCGTATGCGGACTCGGCAACAGAGCGCTCACCGCCGACGCGATAGGACCGCTCGCCGCCGACAACGTCACCGTGACGGCGCAGCTCAAAGCGGAGCGTCCCGACCTGTACGAGCGCATCGGATGCTGCCGCGTCGCCGCGTGTGCGCCCGGCGTCACCGCCGCGACCGGCATCGAGGCCGCCGACGTCATATCGGGTATAACGGACAACATCGCGCCCGACGTCATAATCCTCATCGACGCGCTCGCCGCACGTTCTTGCTCGCGTCTCGCATCGACGATACAGATCTCCGACAGCGGCATCGCGCCGGGCTCCGGCATCGGCAACAGACGGCGCGCGCTGTCGCGCTCGACTGTCGGCGTGCCCGTCGTCACTGTCGGCGTGCCGACCGTCGTCGACTCGTCGACGCTCGTATGGGACGCGCTCGAAAAAGCCTCCATTGACAGTGCTTCCCTGCCCGACTCGCTCCGCGAAGTACTCGAAACGGGCCGCAGCTTCTTCGTCGCGCCGAAGGAAAGCGACGTCGTAACGCGCGAAATGGCGCGCCTCATCGCCGACGCCATCGACATGATGTGCGGCACCGCGTAGGTCATATCACCGCCGCTTTCCGCATACGTATATGACGAAGGACGATGAAAACAAACGCGGAGGCGGAAAATGGACAACACATTGAACGGTATCATCCCCGTGACAGGGGACGAGATAAAAGACGTAAAAACAGAAGATGTATGCAGCGGCGGCTGCGGCGGCGAACAGCTCGCCGTCGAGCGCGTTGACGCGCCTGCGGACCCGTCGGCGCTCATTATCCCCGCGCCGGAAAAGGACTACGCGGACAAGTCGGCGCACGCCGAGCCGCAAACATCACGCGCGCGTCTTTTGCCGATACTGAAGCTAACTGCCGCCGCCGTGCTCATCGGCGTATTTGCCGCCGCCGCATACGCCGACATTGCGCACGCCGCGTCGTCGTTCACCGTCGACAACATAGCCGACATCGCCGCCGACGCCGCATTCGGCATAAGTCTGCATGATGTTTCTGCATCCGACAACGCCGGCACACCGCCTGCCGCATCATCGTCGCACAGCGACGCATCCGGGTTTCATGAACTCTATCTTGACGGGGACGAGCATACAAATGTCATCGACGGCGGCGTAAACAGCGACGATACAGACGACAGCTTCGACACGCCCCCGATCATCGACGATACCGCCGACGCCGACACACGCTACCCCATCGTCGCGCGCGACCTGTCGGCGAAGGCGGCGCGCGGACTCGAATGCAGTAATCAGACCGACTACGACCTCGATCTCGACTATTTCGCCGACGCGCCGCTCAAAATATCGCCACTCTCGCAGCTTCTCGCGGACGGCGAAAACTCCGTCGCCGCGTCGACATCGAACGAGCCCGCATCGCAATCCCCCGTCGTGCTCATAATCCACACGCACGGAACCGAATCGTACGCGCCCGAAGGCGCCGACACGTACTCGCTCGACGACAGCGCGCGCAGCGACGACATCACGCAGAACGTCGTCGCCGTCGGCTCCGTCATGGCGGACTATTTTGAGAGATGCGGCATCCCGACCGTCCACTGCACCGAGATGTTCGACCGCGACTCCTACATAGACGCGTACAAGAACTCGTCGGCTGCCGTCCGCGAGTACCTCGCCATGTATCCGAGCATCAAATACATATTCGACGTACACCGCGACTCCGTTATCGCGTCCGACTACACCAAGTACCGCCCCGTGACCGACGTCGACGGTGAATCCGCGGCGCAGTTCATGTGCGTCGTCGGCACTAACTTCAAAGGCGCCGACCACCCGCACTGGCGCGACAATCTGACGCTTGCGGCGCATTTGCAGACGCGGCTGTGGACGCGCTCGACCTCGCTCCCCCGCCGCCTGTCGATACGCGGCGCGTCCTTCTACCAGCAGTACGCGCCCGGCTCGCTATTGCTTGAGATCGGCTCGTGCGGCAACACGCTCACCGAGGCCGAAGCCTGCGCCCGCATCGTCGCCGAAGAGCTCGCAGAGCTTATTATTCAGGGATAATTTGTGGGGGAAGAAAAACTTCTCATAAGAAGTTTTTCTTCCCCCACGCCCCTATCTTTTCAAGAATTTTTATTACTGTTTTTATTTTTCTTCGTCCAAATAAAGGCAACGTGCCTTAGGCTTCCCAGCCGCACCTACGCGCACCGTGCTCGTGCGCTATCCGGTGACGCCGAGTTTCACCACACTTTCCGCTTCGCGGAAAGTGTGAATTCGGTATTAATTTGAACGGTCAATAATTAAGCTGCAGGGATCCCCGTCATTTATGCAGTGACGGGAAACCCTGCGGACAAAATTACCTGCTTACGCTTTTTACGAGCGCGGCGGCGTCGTCATGATCGAGGCTGTACGGCGATATGCCGACGTAGGCTTCGCCGTTGACGTTTATGATGAACGTGCCGCCGTCGAGACGCTCGTAGAGCGCCTCGTCAAACTCGTCGGGCGAATATATGCGGTCGTTCTTTGGCTCGTAGTCCATGACGAACACGACGAACTCGACGCATACGGGGACCGCCGCCTCGTATTCTTCCGTCGACGGCGCCGTCTGCATCTGTATGTCTTCATTCGCGTAGCAGACGCGCAGCATGTGGTATTTCGTGCCGTCCTTCATCTCTGTCTCGTATAGAGACGCTTTTTCAAACATGTATCCGTCCGGCAGTTCATCGGGCAGATACCTGCCGAGCTCGTGCGCGTACGCACCTTCCTCGCCTATATCGTCCAGTGTCGCGCCGGCGACGTTGTCGAAGCTCTCATATCCCGGGTACACGGCGATGCTTTTCATCACGTCGACCTCCCCTTCTACGCCTGCCGGACGCTCGGGAGCATCGTTTCCGCCGCCCCCGTTGATTTTATCCGTGCCGTAGAGGATAGCGTCATTGCCAGTTTCACCGGCGTCGATGTCGCCGCGTTCGCCGACCGTCATCGCGATAACTCCCGCAACCGCTACGACGCACAGACACGCCGCCGCAGTCGCCGTCAATAAAAGACGCGTCGAGCCTTTCTTTACGCTGTATTCTGCCGCGTCCTCGATATAGCTGCTGTCGATATTTTCCATCGCGTCCGAAAATTTCTTTGTTTTCTCCGTCATATAAAGACTCCTTTCTCCGTCAAAAATTCCCTCATGCGTTCGCGCAGCCTCACGAGCCGCACGGACACGTTTTTCACCGTCAATCCCGTCCGTTTCGCGATGTCGCGGTACGAATCCGAGAACCAGTAGCGGCGCATGAAAACAGTTCTGTTTTTCCTGTCGAGCGAGTCGAGAAACTCCTCTATCAGCCGTGCGAGCTCGCGGGTCTCGACTTCGTCCTCGACATTCTCCGCCGACGGCAGAAACGGCTCTATCTCATCCATCGCGTCCGCGTATTCGCATATGCGTTTTCCCGCCGTGTTTTTCTCGTACCGCTTGAGCGCGAGATTGCGCGTTATCCTGCACACGTATGCGCGCAGCGGGTCGGGGCGCTCGGGCGGGACCGTGTTCCACACGGCGAGATACGCGTCGTTGACGCATTCCTCGGCGTCCTCGCGGCTGTGAGTGACGTTGTAGGCGACGCTTTTGCAGAGAGCGCCGTATTTGTTGTCGAGCGCGCGTATCGCGTCCTCGGACCGCGACAGGAACATCTCGACGATGCGTTCGTCGTCGGGTCGACGGCCGCTTTCATTTGCTTTATTGTTGTTTTTGTTCCGCATCGATGCTTTCACGTTGACTGACCGCCTCCTTTCACCTTATAACTACGGTTTTTCGCGCGAAAACTACGGCGCGGGTGAAGTTTTTTTCGGAAAATGCGCAAAAACGCAAAATGCGGGACGGAGTAAATATCCGTCCCGCACAGTCCGCGTCAGATTTTGAAATATCACTTTGATTCGGGTGTGAACAGCTTTTTTATGTTTTTGACGAGCGAAAACTCGCGCGTGCCGAGTATATATGCGACGGTGCTTATCGCTATCGCCGGCAGCGGGATAAGAATAAACGCGAACGGCGTGACCTCTCCTATCGTCGCCGCCCCCGACCAGCCGAGCATGACGCCCCAGTACATGGCCTGTATTATCGCCGCTATCATCTTGGCGGAACCCGATATGCCGCCCGCCCATTCGAGCGCCGGTCCGTTTTCCGCGCCGAGCAGTCCGAACACGAATATGAATACGGCAAGGAGTATATTCAGCGCGCCCGCGCAGAGCGCGATCTTGGCGCCGCGCCATATGTCGAGCTTGATGCGTCCCGCGTCGGCGCGTATCTTGTCGCGCTGACCCTCTTCCTTTATCGCCATGTAGTCGATGTACATATAAAACAGTATCGAGAACACGCTGACCCATATCATGCATGTGCGGCGCACGACGCCGTCGCCGTTCGACATCGAGACGTCGAGCGCCGACGCCGCCATCGACGTCATCAGTCCGAACACGGTGAGCCCGATCTGATTGAGCACAAGACGCCATATGAGCCGTCCGTTTTTATCCAGAAATTCGCGCATTAAAAACGCCTCCGCAGCTTATTATCCTTTTCTATGGTAATTCTATACGATTTCACGCAAAATATCAAGTCCAAAGACGTAAAAAATGCCGCAGGCGGCAAATTTGTTGTTTACATTTGCGCAGAAATTTTGTATAATACCATATATGGCAAACGATGCCGCTGAAAAGTACGGAACGGAGGTGACTGATGTGGCGCTCGATATGCGAGATCTGCCCGCGCAGGTGCGCGAGTTCGCTTCATATAAAAGCATAACGCAGGGATGCTCTCCTAAGACGGTCGAGGAATACTGTCTCGATCTGCGCACGTTCTTCCGCTACATAGTCGCCGACCGCGAGCGCATGAGTCTCGACGACGAGACGATGGAGAATATCGACATCAGCGGCGTCGGCATGGACGTGATAAGCGAGATCACGACGGCGGATATATACGAGTTTTTCAACTACGTCAACGGCACGCGCAAAAACGGCGCGTCTGCGCGGGCGCGCAAGCTGTCGGCGATAAAGGCTTTTTTCAAGTACATGACGGCCAAAACGCACAGGCTCGAGGTCAATCCTGCCGCCGACATAGAGTCGCCGAAGAAGAAAAAGTCGCTGCCGAAGCATCTGACGCTCGACGAGAGCATCGACCTGCTCGACGCGGTGAAAAACGATCCGCTCTGTAAGACGAAGGAGCGCGACTACGCGATAATCACGCTGTTTCTGAACACGGGCATGCGCCTGTCCGAGCTTGTGGGCATATCGTTCGCCGACATCGACCGCGAGCTTCGTTCGCTTCGCGTCGTCGGCAAGGGCAATAAGGAGCGCATCATATACCTGAACGACGCGTGCCGCGACGCGCTCGGCGCGTATCTGCCGGTTCGTCAGGCGCAGCAGCCGAAGCCGGGACACGAGGGCGCGCTGTTTCTGTCGTCGCAGAACAGACGAATAAGCAATAAGACGGTGCAGTGGCTCGTGGGCAAATACCTCGGCGAGGCGGGACTCGAATATAAGCAGTTCTCGACGCACAAGCTGCGCCACACGGCGGCGACGCTGATGTATCAATCGGGGCACGTCGACGTGAGAGTGCTGAAAGAGATACTCGGTCACGAGCAGCTCAACACGACGCAGATATATACGCACGTCTCAAACGAGGGCATGGAGGAGGCGGTCGCGGCGAATCCGCTCGCGAACGTGCCGGCTCCCGTAAGACGCGCACTGCCTGCCGTGACGCGGGAAGATGATGAGGTGAGCGGCGGCGAGTCCGCGCCGAATGTAAAAAAGAGAAGAAAAGCAAAATCGAGCATCGAGGAGAACGGTAAATGAAACATAAGCAAGTCGAAAAGCATCCGGTCATAGGTCATCCGAAGTCGAAGGACGTCATAACTGTCCCGAACCTTTTGAGTCTCGTGCGAATAATACTTATCCCGTTCATGATATATATTTATCTCTTTCAGAAGGACTACATACTCGCCGCGTGCGTGCTCGCGGTGTCGTATGCGTCCGACCTCGCCGACGGCATAATCGCGCGGAAATTCGACATGGTGTCCGACCTCGGAAAGATACTCGACCCGCTCGCCGACAAGCTGACGCAGGCGTCGATGCTCGTGTGCATCTCGATAGGGCACAAGTACGGCTGGGCGCTGTTCGCGCTTTTATTCGTAAAGGAGATAATGACGGCGCTGGCAGGATATTTCGCCGTCCGCAGGACGGGCGTCGTATCGGGGGCGAAGTGGTACGGCAAGGTCTGCACCGTCGCGCTCAACGCGATGTTCGCGCTGCTCTTGTTCATACCGATACCGGCCGAGGCGGAGCTGACGGTGATGATAGCGTGCGGAGCGTTCATGATAGGCTCGATGGTGGCGTACGTGCTGTTCTTCACGAAGCATTACACGAAGAACGACAAATAACGGCGTAATGATACATAAAGCAAAAAAGGGCAAAAGCCCTTTTTTGTTTATGTATCGCGGTCACGGCGACGCGTCAGCATCGGGGGTGCGGCGTTCTGCTGTCAGAGAGGAAGATGTGCGTATTTATGCGCTTGCGCACAGATACATGGTCAAGAGACTATGTATAGAAGTGCGCCCTTTAGTTCATAAAGGATTTTGTAACTTCTCAACAAACAGGAAAATCACGGCTTGTTCTTTTTCAAAAAACTAATCGTCCTTTTCACAATAAATATTATACATATCAACCCTACAGCTCCACAAATAATTGTATCCTTCAAGTCTGCAAAACCGCCTGTGTACCGCATTGCATAATAATAAATTGTCCATATCATCATTAACACAAAGGCACTAATACTTAACCAGTAAGATTTCTTATTCATTTGATTTTTCTCCCATACAAATCCAGATTTGTCGAACAGTCGCCCATTCGATATTTTCCATTATACCACTCAAATGTGAAGAAATCTACTGCCCGTTAAGACGGTTGATCGAATTTTTTCCGAAGTTTCTGCCTGCCTCGAACAGAAAACGCTCCGGAGATTTTGTCCTCGTCCGAGAGCGTTCCTATCCGATGTCACGGCTCGCAAAACAGTGCGAGTCTTTTTTGTTTATGTATCGCAATCACTCCGCCGCGTCAGCTTCGGGGGTGAATCGGTCGTTCATGCGCAGAAACAGCGCTTCCCCCTCCATTTTCGGGCGCAGCTGCGTCATGTGCGTCGCAAGGATATAGAAAACGCCGCGCCGCGAAAGATAGCGGAGTATATGTGACAGTCCGTCCGCGCCCTCCTCGTACGACGTCGACTGGAACGTCTCATTCAGAATGACGAGCGCGCCGGACGCGGCGCCGTTCACGAGCGCCGACATCTCGCGCACCTCCTGCTCGAATCTGCCTGCATCGTTGCCTGCGGCGAACTCCTTCTCGCCCTCCGCGAACTGCTCGGAAAACGATGTGTATATCCGCAGCGCCGCATCGCTTGCGGGGATAGGCAGTCCCGCCTGCGCGAGAAGCTGCGAGGTCGTAAGCGAGCGCAGAAACGACGTCTTGCCGCTGCCGTTTTCGCCGTAAATTATGATGCCGTTTGTGCGCTCGGGCACCGTGAACGTGTGAGGCACGATGTCGGCCGCGTCGTGCTCTGTGAGCAGCGCGACGTCGTAGAGTCCCGTGAACGAGTGTACATTTCCGAAATCGGGAAAGACGAACGGGACCTCTTTCCGCGTGAGGAACGCGGCGTACTCGGCAGCCGCCTCGTAAAAGAGCAGCTCGCGTCCGATGTCGGAATAGCGGTCGACGATCTCCTTTATTATGCTGTCGGTCACGTTGGCGAGCTCGGCGAAAGGCGTCGGCATGAGCTCGCCCGTCTCCGTCTCGGTCGGGGAAACGCTCTCGCACCTGTACGACTCGACGGGTTTTGAAAACAGTCGGCGACGCGTCCGCGTCTCCGGGTCCGTTATCTTAACGTAGCCGCCGTCGATGAGCTCGGCGGCGCATATTTTGCCCGTTCCGTCGAGCGTCACGCGCATGTTGGCGGGACCCGATTCCGCGCACCGCTCGATATCGCCGCATACGGTGACGAGTTTTTCAAAGCTGCCGCCGGCGGTACACTGCTTCAATTCGGACAAAAGCGAGCGCAGCGCATCGGATGTCGGACGGTACGATTCGAGCGTGTCCTTCATGTCGCGCACGACGTAGAGCAGTCTGCCGAGAGTCGACGCGCTGAACGAGCACCGCTCGCGAGCGTCGCGCACCGCCGATCTTTTCGCATGCGCGCCGCCGAGCTTCGAACGCTTGAACGCGTTCCACGACGAGCGAATGTCGTCGAGCTGGCGCGACAGCGTTTTCATCGACGATAAAAGTCCCGGGTGCGATATAAAATCGCGCGCCACCGCCTGTCTGTACGCGATGTCCTCGACGTTTATGAGCGGATGCGATATCGCCTCAACGAGCGCGGCGCACGCGCCCGGCGAGCGCACTATCTGCGGCAGCGACAGATCGAGCGAGAGGTGGTAGAGCGTGCGCTCGCCGACTGTGCCTGTCGGCGCGGACGCGCCTTTTCTTGCGAGCAGATACTGGCCCATCACACATCTCCCCCTTCGAGCGACTCGCGGTCAAGTCCGTATTTTTTGAGTATATCGCGCGCGAACGAGCTCTTGTTCGTGCGTCTGCGCTCGATCTTGAACGTGCGTGCGTTGTCCTCGCCCGCAACGACGGCTTCGAGGAAGTCGAAGTTCTCCGCCGACTCCGTGAGCTCGTGAAAATGCGTGACGAATATGCCGAAAAGACCGAGGTCCTTCATGCACCGCCCCGTGTCCTCGGTCAGCGCACATCCGTATTTGTCGTTCGTGCCGCTGTAAGTCTCGTTATAGAGCAGGAAGCTGTCATCGTCGGCGTCGTCGAGCATGGACGCGACGCGTCGTGCCTCGTCCTCGAGCCTGCCGCCCGAAAGAAGCCTTTCGTCGGCGGGGAAGTGCGTGCGGACGTTGCGGAACGGATATATCTCCGCGTCGGCGGCGAATATGGGCGCGCCGGCGAGGAAAAGTATGAGATTCGCGCCGACGCAGCGCAGATACGTCGTCTTGCCGCCGCCGTTGGCGCCGACGAGGAACGAGAACGCGCAGTCCTCGGCGAAGTCGATGTCGTTCGGCACGATGCGCGGCGCGTTTTTATAAAGAAGCGTGACGTCGCATGCGCCGCGCGCCGTGTATTTTCTCGCCGCCGACACGCGCGGGAAGCACACGGGCAGTCCCGCATCATGCGCACGCGACAAAAGACCGCATATGTCGAGGCAGAACGACACCTGCGGCAAAAGCTGCAATATGTCGTCGAGCGGCAGCTCGTCATACGGGACGAGAGCGGCGCGCGCTTCTTCGACCGTATCGGCGAAAAGCGCGCAGAACGGAGCGTCGACGGCGGGACTTACCTCGATGCCGTTCGGATGCGTGCGCATACGCGCCTCGGTCCTGCCCACCGCAAATCCGAGCGCGTCCGCGCACTCGCGTACAATTTCTTCAAACGGTACGCTGCCGTAGTCGGGCGCGAGCCACGATTTCTCGAAAAACGACATATCGAACACGCTTATGCGCGAAAGCGAGTCCTTCGCAGCTTTCGCGGCGTCGTCGATATGCGACATCGCCTCTGTGCGCTCGCCGCCGCACCAATAGTCCGCGAGCGCGTCCGTGAGCGTGCAACCGCGAAGCGTCGGTATCGCGCGCCATGCGTCGACGAGGCACGCCTCGAGCGCGGCAAGCAAAAACAGCTTTTCACTGCCGACCGACGCATGCTTATACTGCGAGCGCAGCTTTGAAAGCGCGCGCAGTTTTTCGGCGAAGTCGGACATCTTGTCTCGCACACATTCGTTGTCGAGAAGTCGGAACAGCTCCTGACGCAACAGTATCACATCACCTCCGCACGGATGCGTCAGCATGTGACACGTGTCGTCGGACAAGAGCTTCGTAAGCTGCATATCGCTGACGGTGGCGAATGGGATCGAGTACTGCCGGTCGCCGCAAAGTAAAGTCGGCGCGTTCATGATGACCTCCCGTTTTGCTTGATACATACTCTAACTATACCATTTTCAACGCGTGATTGCAAGCGCAGATTTTATGCAAAAAGCGGAGAGACGTAACGTCTCCCCGCTGAAAAGTCGAAGATCAAATTGTATATTTGGAAACGATCCGCCGCACATTTACTCAGCCGTCTGTACAGTGTCGCCGCCCTCCTTCGGCTCATAGAATATATCTATGATCTGCCGCTGGAGCGCGTCCTCGTCGGCGTAGAACTCCATGTGCTCGCTGTCGCCCACCATCGACTCGCCCTTGATGGTGTCGATGCCGATGAACTCGTACTCGTCTATGGCGTTCACCAGATCGGAGAGCTGTGTCGCGGTACAGTCGGAGAGCATTTGATCGGACAGACTCGTTATGAGATCGATCCCGAACATAGGATCCGACGCTAACGCATCCTTGGCCTGCGTATAAAAGCCGTTAAGATACTGGCGCTGACGCTCCATGCGGTGACGGTTCGTGCTGTTGTCAAGACCTTTGCGCACGCGCACATAGTTGAGCGCATGCTGACCGAACAGCGTCACCTTTTGACCGAGAACGAGCGTGTCGTCGATACCGGAGAAATCGTCGAGGACGGTCACTGTCACGCCGCCGATCTTGTCGTTTATTTTCTGGACCGCGTCCATAGTCAGCGAAACGTAGTGGTCGATCTCCGTATCGTACAGATACGTCGATACGGCGCGCACCGTGTTCTCGCAGCTGTCGGTCTTGCCGCTGCCATACGCATACGCGACGGCAAGCTGCGCCACTGTGTTGCCGACGATCTCGCCGTTGAAGCCGAGAATGTCGACGGAAGACATCGAATCACGGTCGACATGGATCGCGCGGATAGTTTCGTTTTTATCGTCGATAACGAGCAGAGCAAGAAAGTCCGCCCGCGCATAGTTATTGAATGAGCCCTCCGCGGGCCCATCTTTGTCGCTCGTCGTGTCTATGCCCATAACGAGGAACGTCCGAATGTTATTCTTCAGGTAGTACCATTTGCCGTCAAATCGGACCTTGTAGCGGTCGTCATATGAGCCGGTACCGTCGGCGATATTGCCTGTGCCGCCCGTTTGGGACGGGTAGCCGTCCTGCCGGTCCTCCCAAAAGTGAAGGACCAGCAGGAGACCCGCGAGCACGAGCACAACTATCGCCGCTGCCGCGATCATGCGCGGCAGCATCTTCTTAGTTTGCTTTTGCTCTAATGTAGACATTAGTCTTCGTCAGCCTTCTTACGGCCATAGCAGAGCACGGCGATGCCGGCGATGCCTGCTGCAACTGCTGCAGCTGCGATAGCTACGGGAGCGGTCTCACCCGTTGTCGGGGAAGGCGGAAGCTGTGTAGCCTCAGTGCTTACAACAATTGCGAAAGGTGAGAAGTTGCTTGCGGAGAAGGTAAGAACACCGTTCTCAACCTTTGCATCCTTAACTACTTCCCATGCGCTACCGGTGTAATGCAGCAGAGCTACGAAATTCTCGAACGAGTCAGACTTGAGCGAGATCGTGAGCGTGCCGTAGTTGTCGCCCTCAACAGAAATGTCGAAGAGATCGCTGATAGCGAGATCAGCCGTCTTGACACCCTGTTCAGCAGCAACCGTAGCAACGTCAGCGCTGAGAGCAGCTACGTCAGCAGCGGTTTCGATGCTGGTGTAAGCGGCCTTCATCTGAGCCTGAGCAGCCTCGGAGAGAGTGCTCTGTTCGCCGCTTGCAACAACCGTCACAGAACCTTTCCACTCGGGATTCGAGCTTGTGGGTTTTGCAGCCTCTACGGGAGCCTTGACACTGGTCATGCTTCCGACGAAGTTGTCAGCGAAGACTGACGTCATCATCGAAAAGACGAGCATCACCGATAATGCGATTGCGAAAAAGCCTTTTTTCATACGTATTAACTCCTTTCTGAAAGATTTTAATTAAACGGATCGCTCCGAATAATTAACAGAAGTAAGTATGAGGGAAAGTCCCTACGAAATGATTTCGGTGAGCTTTGCCAGGACTATATAGCGCTGCTTGTTCGTGCCCTGCAAACATGTTGACAGAACAAGTATGTTGTCGTCCTCGCCCACCTCAATTGACCTGTCGATCTTTGTGCCTAAACTCTTCGTCGCGTATATCTCCTTCAGGAACTTGTCGATCTGACTTTTGTCCTTGAAGTCCTTGTATTTGTACATTATGTGCTCGGTACCGTACGGGACGGCGGCGAACACTGTATAGTGGAGCTCGCGGTCGGGAAGATAAATTACAAGCTCCTGATATTTTTCAAACGTCTCGTCGTCGGAGTAATACTCCTGGAGCCTGCCGAACATACCGCCCGAGCGCAGTCTGTGACCGTATATTATCGTTACCGGGTCCGAGTAATCGAGACCGTTGTGCGTATGCTGGGTAAAAAGCGTGCCGTCTGTGTCATGCTCGCCGTCGATATTGAGCCTCAGATAATGCTCGTCCTCGGTCGGATGCTGCACGACGGGATACGAGATGTCCGTTCCCGGTATTTGGAACCACGAATATATGTCCTCGCATCTTTCCTTAAGCGTTACAAAATCGACGGGCGATACATATTCTTCTTTACTCGCCGTCGTCCCGCCGCCGACAGTTGCATCATCAGTATCGTCACCCGTTGAATTTGTCGGATCGGTGCTGACGGCGGGGGCGACGGTACTTTTGTCATCGTCACGCGTGTCCGTCGGTCCGCCCACGATATGAAGATCGTGCTTGCGGGGGATCAGCATTACAACGAACACTACGCAGAGCAAAAGACACAAAACGCCCGCGATCAAGTATTTTTTGTTCATTTTATGACCTCCCGAACGGACGGGGGAACGATGCGCACCGAATCAAAGATGATGTGTGCGTCATTCCGCATCCGTGTCGGACTGATAATATTTGTAATATTTGCCGTACTTTCCGTATTTGCCGTACCGCTTATGCTCTTCCTTAACGTCGTTCAACTGTATACCGAGTATCTTGGCGTCGGCGAGCGTCAGCGATCTGATGCAGGAGCGGAACTCCTTGCGCTCCGTGTAATTCTCGCGCACAACGACAATGATGCCGTCGAGCACGGGCGACAGTACGAGCGCGTCGGAGACGATGTTGACGGGCGGCAGGTCGACGATGATGAAGTCGAACTTTGTCGAAAGCACGCGCAGAACGACCTGCATCTGCTTAGATGCAAGCAGCTCACTCGGATTCGGCGGCAGGTCCCCGGCGGTGATTATCCGCCAGTTTTCATTGACGCCAGACGGTTTTACGAACATGCCGAGGTCGCCGCTCGGCGACACGAGTATGTTCGAGAGTCCGGGAGTACCGGGCATCTCCATTTTGCTCGCCACGGACGGCAGTCTCATGTCGCCGTCTATGAGGAGCACGCGCTTGCCCATCTCGGCGAGCGTGTACGAGAGGTTTATTGAAGTTGTGCTCTTCCCTTCGCCGCGTATCGAGCTCGTAACGCCGATTATGCGGCATCTGCTGCCCTCGCTCGGCAGCGCGAACATTATATTCGTACGGAGCAGCTTATATGCTTCCGACGCGGTAAAATTCAGATTCTTATGCAGCGTCCTCCGCTGCTGTTCTATACTCTGTATCTTTTCGTTCTTCTTCGCCATTACCCGATTCTCCGTCTCTGTTATGCGTCAAGATCAGTGGTAGTAGTAGATCTGCGCCCGCCGTATCTGCTGTAATACCCGTATCGCGACGATTCTTCGTCAAGCAGCTCCGGCACCTTCGCGAGTATCGGTATATCGTAATTCTGCAAAATATAGCTGTCGTCGCGGATGACGTCGTCGAGCATGTCCGATATGATTATGATCGCGCACGCGAGCACGACGCCGATCACAAGACCTATCGCCGTGTACTTAGTGATGCTCGGCGATACCTTCTTGAGGTTGACGACAGCGTCGTCCACTATCTTCATCGACGTGCCGTCGATTATGTCCTTGACTCTGTCTGGCAGGACGTCGGATATCGTTTTTGCGATCTTTTGCGACAGATACGGGTCATCGGTCGTCACCGTGACCGAAAATACCTCAGTATTGTCGACGGCGCCCGCATCGATTTTCTTGATGAGTTCTTCATATGTAAAGTCGAGATCGGCCTTTTCTATGACCTCGGACAGCGTCTTTCTGTTCATTAAAATGACGATGTACGTTTTGACGAGGCTCTGCGCCGCGCTGATCTCGGCCTGGCTGATGCTTATGCTCGCGCTGCCGAGCGAGATCGAGCTGTTGTTGACGTACACCATTATCGACGAGGAATACTGCGGCGTGATGAAGAACGCCGCTATACTGAAGCAGACGGCGCCGACAAGAATGCCCGCCAAAACGATTATCCAGCATTTGCGCCACAGAAGCGAGGCGATATGCAAAAGATCTATTTCTTCCGATTCTTCCGTGTTGTCCGTCTGTTTTAAGACTTTTTCCTCACTCATTACCCTTTGAGTTCCTTTTCAAATATGAAATCCTGCTTATCGGGGATACTCGACAATGTCCGCGGTATAACGCACGCCGCATAAAAAATATGAAGATCAACATACCCGATTTCAGTAATTATATCATGATTAGTCGTAAAAAGCAATAGTTAAAGCAAACTATTTTTAGGTTGATTTTTGTATCTCCGGTCGTATAATCCAACCATGAAAACGGTCAGAAATACAATCTGCACGCGATATCGGCGGTTTTTTCAATATAGCCGATATTTGCAAAAAATTCGCGCCGCGTATGCAACATGAATATGACCGCCGTTGCTTCGGCATTACCACACTTTTCGCGTAAGCGAAAACGTGTAGTAGCTCCGAACGAAGTGAGGAGATACCGGCTTCCCAGCCTCACGTTCGCGCACTGTGCTCGTGCGTTATTAGGTGATGCCAGTTTTTCACCACACTTTTCGCGAAGCGAAAACGTGTCGCAGGTCGGCGCGTAAGCGACGAACTGCTGCGCACTTCGCCCCGTCGCGAGGGAGCTGTTCGCAGATTCTCCCGCTCAATCTACGAACACCTCTTTCCTTTAACTGCCTATATTATACCACAAAATTTACAATTTGTCAAGTGCGTTTCACAAATTAGTGTGAATTATTTTACTTTTCGCGTAAGCGACACACCGCACCCATAACTGGTTTCTCCCACACTTTCCGCGAAGCGGAAACGTGTCGTAGCTCCGAACGAAGTGAGGAGATACTGCTCACACGCGGTTCATTGTGCAGTCTGCAC
>CANQMJ010000025.1 GCA_947624945.1 uncultured Clostridia bacterium
GACGCGAGCCATGACACCGCGTAGAGCGCGACTGCTGCCGCCGCAAGTCCGAGCGCGAGCTTTATGTCGACGGTCTCCGCAGGCATGCCGCCGCTGAGGTTTATGCGGCTCGTCTCGAACATGACGAGCATCGCGGATGCGAATCCCATTACTACCGGCGCTGCGAAACGCCCCTTTTCCGCGCCGAGCGCGAACATGAACGGCATCGTCAGAGATGCGGGCAGAAGCGATACCGCTGCGCAGTGCAAAACAGTTTCGACCGCTTTCACAGCCGCGAGCGGCACTTCAATATCGCGTCCGAAAACCGTATACACGTTCACCGCCAGCTTCACCTCGAGCGGCTCGTACAGCGCGCGCACCGACATCGCCAGCGCGCCGACCGCCGTCACCGCGAGCATCATTATTATGCCGAACAGATACTTTTCGGACACGATGCCGCGCCTTGTGTACGTCGTTGTGAGCGCGTACGTGTTCCACTTGTCGCGCTCGTCGAGCGAGTACAGCGTCACCGGCATCATGCCGCATATAAGCGCCGGAAATATGAGCTGCCAGCTTTGGGCGGACGTCATAAACAGCGACGACGCCATAAACATGATAATTATGAGCAGATACAGCTTATATGCGCGGAGCAGCACCAAAAAGTCCTTTTTCAGAAGTCCCTTTATCTTCATTTCGACTCCCCCTTCTTTATCATCGCGATGAATATGTCCTCGAGCGACGATTGCCCGATGTCGAGCCCGCTCCCCGCCTTTGTTCTGTCGACGACGGCCTCGACTCCGTACTCGCCGTCGCGCACGCTTACGACCGCGTCACGCGGTACGCGCGCAAATTCCTCGCGGCGGCAGCGCAAAATACCGTATTTTTCGAGCAGCGCGTCCTTGTCGCCGCTGTGCAGTATGCGTCCGCCGTGCATGAACGCGACAGTGTCGCAGAGCTTTTCGAGGTCGGATACTATGTGCGACGAGATGAGCACCGAGCAGCGCTCGTCGCGGGCGAAGTCGCGCAGCATCTCGACGACTTCCTCCCTCACGACGGGGTCGAGTCCGCTCGTCGCCTCGTCGAGTATCAAAAGCTCCGCGCCGTGCGACATCGCGACCGCGATGCCGAGTTTCATTTTCATGCCGCGCGACATCTTCGAAAACGGCTTTTTGCGCGGCAGCGAAAGCTTATCGAGCAGAGACGAGTATTTTTCGCCGTCCCAGTATGTGTATGTGCTCACCATGACTTTGCCGACGTCGTTCGCCGTCAGCGGCGCCGGTATACCGACCTCGTCGAGCACGACGCCGACGCGCTCGCGCGTTTCTATGTCGGAAGCTTTCCCGCCGAGCAGCTCGACCTCGCCCGCGTCGCGGTTGACGACGCCGAGCATCGTTTTTATCGTCGTCGACTTGCCCGCGCCGTTCTCGCCGACAAGTCCCATAACGAGACCGCGCGGCAGCTCGATGTCGACGTTGTCGAGCTCAAAGCCGCGGTATTTTTTGCACAGTCCGTGTACGTTTATGGCGTATTCGCCGTTTTTGTTCATTCCTTGCCCTCCATTTCGTATTCAATCATTTCGATTATGTCGTCCGCCGTCAGCGAGCACGCGGCGGCGAGCGACGCGATCTTTTCGATATGCTCCTCTATCGCCCGCAGGTTTTGCTCGCGCAGAAGCTCGACGTTTTTCTTCGCGACGAAGCACCCCTTCCCCGCGACTGTATAAATGAAGCCCTCGCGTTCGAGCTCGTCGTAGGCGCGCTTCGTCGTTATGACGCTTATGCGCAGGTCGCGCGCAAGGCTCCGTATCGACGGCAGCATCTCGTCCTCGCCGAGCTCGCCGCTTATTATCGCCGACTTTATCTGCGAGTATATCTGGTCGTATATCGGCGCGCCGCTTTTGTTGTCTATACCGATGTAAATGTTTCTCATCTCCCTTCGTTTTTACTGTTCATGTACAGTATATACAGTATAAACAGGTTTGTCAAGTGTTTTTTTTCAAATTTTTTGCGGGGGAAGTGACTTTTTATAAGAAAGTTGGCTTTTTCGCAAGCGAAAAAGCAGAAGAAGCCGCTTCGTCGGCTTCTTCCCCTTCCCCAGCACCCCCTTTTCAAAAACTTTTATTGACTTTTTGGTTTGACGTTTTCGCTTACTTTGTGCGTGATTCGATTACTTGTACTTGAAAATATAGAATATAAAGAGTAAAATATATCAAACGGCGGTGTGATCTTGCGCCGCCCGATAATGTAAGTTGAAAGCAGACTGCACTATAATATGACGATAGATTTTCACACGCACTGTTTCCCCGACGCTATCGCATCGCGCGCGGTGACTAAGACCGGTGAACGAGCACATCTTGTGCCGTACACGGACGGGACCGCCACCGACCTTTGCCGTCTGTTGCGTGCCGCCGACGTCGATATGGGCGTCGTTCTTCCCGTTGTGACGAGTCCGCGCCAGTTCGACACCGTCAACCGCGTCGCCGCCGAGATAAATGCTGCACACATCATGCTGCTCTCGTTCGGCGGCATACACCCCGACGACGCGGAGCCGGAGGCGCACATAGACAAAATAAGAGAACTCGGGCTGCGCGGTATAAAGCTGCATCCCGATTTTCAAGGCTGCGATATCGACGACGAGCGCTACATACGCATAATCAAGTACGCACTCGAAAAGGGCCTCGTTATTGTGACGCATGCCGGCGTCGACGACGGGTTCCCGGACGGTCCCGTGCGGTGCTCGCCGAGAGCAGCCGCGCACATGCTCGATCTCGTCTACGGCGGGCGCGAGCCCGACGAGCCGCGCATCGTGCTCGCCCACGGCGGCGGCTCGCGCATGCACGATGATGTGATGCGTTATCTTGCGGGACGGTGCGTGATGTTCGACATCTCGTTCATTTTCCGTTTTGCACCGCCCGCCGAATTTGAAGAGCTGATACGCGCACACGGCGCGAAGCGCATTTTGTTCGGCTCGGACGCGCCGTGGGGCGATCCCGCCGACGCGAAGTCGCTTGTTGAAAGTTTGCATATTTCGGCGCGCGAGCGCAGTCTCATAATGCACGAAAACGCCGAAAGGCTTTTGAGGTTATAACGGTATGGAAGACAGATTCATTGATCTGCACACACATTCGACATACTCGGACGGCACGCTGACGCCCGCCGCTGTCGTTGCCGCCGCGAAGGACGCGGGACTTGCCGCCGTCGCGCTCTCCGACCATGACACTGTCGCGGGAATTCCCGAGGCAGTCGAGGCGGGACGTCGTCTCGGCGTCGAAGTCGTGCCCGCCATCGAGCTTTCGTCGGAGTCTATCACCGAGACGCACATACTCGGCTTCTACATCGGCACCGAGTCGCCGGTGCTGAAATCGAAGCTCGAATACATCAAAGAGACGCGCATGCGCCGCAGCGAAGACGTCTGCCGCACGCTTACATCGCTCGGACTGCCGATCACCATCGAGGACGCGATGAAGTATTCGGGCGGCGACATCGTTTGCCGCGGTCACATCGCGCGCGCGATGATGGAGCGCGGGTACGTTCCGAGCGTGAAAGAGGCGTTCGCCCTCTATCTGTCGCCGGGCAAGCCCGCGCACAGTCACCGTCAGGCGATGACGGACGAGGAGGCGGTGCGCCTCATCAAGGACGCGGGCGGACTCGCGTTCGTTGCGCATCTGAATCAGACGAAGCGCTCGCTCGACTCGCTTGAAGAAATGCTGACGCGGCTGAAAGCAGTCGGACTCGACGGCATCGAGGGCTACTACACCGAGTACACGGACGAGACGGGACGCGAATATCGCGCGCTCGCCTCGCGTCTCGGACTGATACTTTCCGGCGGAAGCGATTTTCACGGCGAAAACAAGCCGCACATAAAGATCGGCGTCGGCACGGGCGATCTGCGCGTTCCGTATTCCGTGCTTGATGAAATGAAACGGCGGCGCGGGAAATAGTACCGGTTTTATAAGGATAGCAAAAAGCGGACGCCTTACGGCGTCCGCCTTTTTGTTTAGGTGTGATTTTGCGTGATCCTTTTCGACGATTATTCTGCCGTCAGACCGGAGCGCTCGATACCCTGAACAAGGTACTTTTGAGCGAAGCAGTAGATGAATATGAGAGGCGTGATGATAAGGATACCTGCGGTATTTCTTATCGCCGCGATATACATATTCGAACCTGCGTACTGCGTGTCGAGCGTTGCCGGGACCTTCACGATGTCGCGCAGCGTGTACGGACCCGTCGTCGTGAAGAACACGTTGACGTAGTAGTTGTCCGTCCACTGCCACGAGAACGCGAACATGAACACGGTAACGAGCATCGGGATGGATATCGGGAGAATGATCTGAATGAATGTTCTGAGCGTGCCTGCGCCGTCGATGTACGCCGATTCCTCGAGCGAATCCGGGACGCCGCGGAAGAACTGACGCAGCATGAAGATGTAGAGTCCGTTCTTGAACGCAAGACCCGTCGCCGAGAGGATGAGGAACGGCCAGTACGAGTTGATCAGCGATACGCTCGTGAAGTCGAGCAATTCGACGCTCTCGAATACTCCGCCTCCGAGGAAGTTGAGTATTCCGAACACATCAAAGTAGCGGAACTTCATGAACATTGCGAGGTGCAGCGTCGAGTGAGGCACTATCATCGTCAGGATGACGAAGAGGAAGAGCAGACCGTTGCCGCGGAATCTGAACTTCGCAAAGCCGTAACCGATAAGGCAGCAAACGAACATCTGGATCAGTGCCGTCGATGCCGAGAGGACGAACGTGTTGATCAGCGCCTCAAGGTAGCGGTTGTCGATGATGATGGCCTTATATGTGTCGAGCGTCGGATTCTTCGATATGAGCATGACTGTCGCGTCGACGAAGTCTTCTCTGCACATTATCGAGGATGCCAGCTTCGAGATGAAGGGGTAAATTACGATGTAGGACAGTCCTATCAGAAGAATGAGTCGGCAGATATACACGACGACGTTCTTCAGGAAGTACATCGAGAACACCTTCAGTTTAAGACGTTCCCAAGTGGAAAGCTGACCTTCAAACTCGACCTTGATCTTGTTTTTTGATTCTTTTTTGACCTTTGGAGTTTTTGTTGCATCCATTTCAGCGTACCTCCTTATGCATCACGTCTCTGATAGAAGACGTATGCGGATATGACTGCGGCCACGACCGCAATTATTACCATGACGAGCAGGAAATACATCCACGACATTGCCGAGGAGAGGACGTTACCGCCGGAAACCGACGTATACACGTTTTCTATGTACTGCATGACCGGGTTGTCGGTACGTGTCAGTGCGTCGATTATCGTGTATATCGCGTTGACGAGTATCATCGGGCTTATCATCGGGAAGGTGATCTTCCAGAACGTCTCCCAGCCGGTAGCGCCGTCTATCTGGCACGATTCGTATATCGCGGGGGATATGGACTGAAGTCCGGCAAGGAATATAAGCATCTGAACGCCGGACCTGTTAACGATATCAAAGATATCGTTAACAAGCTGGACGACGTACTCGACGAGTCCGGAACCGACCTTCATGTTCGCGAACAGTCGCTCAACGTCCATGACGTTGACGATCTGTGCGACCGAGTTCGTTCCGGTACCGGTGTCTATCGACTGACCGGATGTCTGCTGCAGGATGTTCTGCGCGTCGATATCGCTCATAAGACCCGTACTGATGATGACGGGGATGAAGAATATCGCACGGAACAGTCCGCGTCCCGCCATGTCCTGGTTGAGCAGGATGGCCATGAACAGTGAGAAGATGACGATTGCGGGGATATCGAACAGGATCTGTCTGATACCCGACGTAAGCGTCTGGACGTACTCAGCATCCGAGAAGAGCGCTTCCTGATAGTTGGCAAAGCCGACCGGGATCAGCTCGACGCCGCCTCCCTGGATGTTGCGCAGCTCGTGAAAGCTGTAGTTGATCGACTGAAATATCATCGGGAGATATACTATCAGAAGTCCGATGATAAAGGGAAGTACGAACCAGTAGCCGGTCCTCGCCTTTTTCTTGTCGAGAGATACGGCGCGGCGGCGCTTCTTGGGAGCCGAATTGACTTTTACTTTTTTGGATTTATTAGCCTCTGCGTTCATTTTCAAACTCCCTTCCTTATCGTGTTACGGTGACGAAAGCGTACGGCTCGACCGTGTACTCGCTGCCGTCGACCTCGACCTTGACGCTGAAGCTGTTGTAGTTGAGTATGAACGCCTTGCCCGTCTCGTATGTTACGAGGACGATGGAGCCGTCGTCAACTATGTACTTCGATGTTACGTCGATGATAGGTCCTTCGGGTTCTTCGGGCTCTTCAGAGTCACCGGGTTCCTCGGGCTCTTCGGTATCAGCCGGTTCGGTCGTATCTGCGGGTTCCTCCGTAGTATCCGTATCGGCAGGCTCCGTTGTGTCGGCAGGTTCTTCTGTCGTGTCTGCCGGTTCCTCCGTCGTATCGACGGGTTCTTCCGTAGTATCCGTATCGGCGGGTTCCGTTTCATCGCCTTCCTCGCCGCTGTCCTCCTCGGGCTCCTTGAGCTCGTAGGACGGGAGCGTATTCGCCGCTGCGTTCGCTATCGCGTCAGCGATTGTCTGTACCTGTGCGAGCGTGTTTCTGACTGTTGCGAGGTTAGCCTCGACTGCCGCGTGGTTGTCGCTTTCAGCCGTTATCTCGGAGAGATGATCCGCAGATTCGGTGATCGTCGCTATGCCTTCAGCAACCGTTGCAGCCTGTTCGGATGCCTTGACCGCGTTAGCATAAGTCGTTTCGTAATCCGTCTTCTGCTTGTCGTATGCGGACTGAGCGTCTGTCACAGCCTTGTTCGCATTATCGAGCGCCGTCTGTGCGTCTCTGCTTGCCGTGTTGAGCGCGTCCATGTCAGCGTCTTCGGCTGCGTTTTCGATCGCTGCCTTAGCCGCGTCGAGCGCTGCCTGTGCGGGTTCTACCGCCGCTGTCGCTGTCGCTACAGCTGCTTCTGCTTCGCCGAGGGCGACCTTTGCAGCTTCAAGCTCCGCCATAGCGGTGTTGAACGTTTCCTGCTGAGCCGTCATCTTTTCAAGCAGGGCGTTAGCGTCCTCGATGAGCGCTGCCGCGCTGTCGACTGCAGCTTCGATCTCTCTTTCGAGAGCCTCTGCCGCCTTGCGGGCTGCAAGTGCTTCCGCATGCTGTGCCTTTATCTCGGCCTGACGCTGCGCTTCATCGTACTCTTCCTGAGCCGCCGCAATCGCTGCATTGTCCGCCTCGACCTCATCGGGATCGGGGATACGTGAGCCGGTGAGCAGCTCGTGACCGGTGATTATCGCGGTCTGGAGGTCGCCTATAGCGTCGTTGATGATGTTGTAGTATTCAACGATGTCGCTGAACCAAATGTCGTATCTTACCGAGTAGTACTCGCTGAGATGTTCATCTTCCTTGAGCTTCTGATAGTTCTGATATGCGAGAACGAAGTTCAGATACGAGCCGCTTTCGATAGCGCGCAGGAGCGCGGATTCGATGTCGCCTTCCTCGTTGATCGGCGTGCCCGACATGTTGATGAAGCCGTGCAGCACAAGTCCGTTGAACGGGATGGAGTAGGACGCGTTGAAGAACTTACTCGACTCGAACGTCATGTTGGTGATGTGGTCTACATAACGGTACGTGTAAGCGTTGCCGCCGTCCACCATCACGTTTGCGTATTCATTCGAGATCTTCTCAAGCAGGTCGGTCGTGAACTGCTTGTTGTCCTCGCGGTTGTAAGGTTCGTCTTCATCGAAGTCGGAGTTGAGGTCCGTGCCGAGCGTTGAGAATGAGATCGACGTCGGTTCGTACTTCATGTAGTTCTCCGAGAGCTTCGTGTAGAAGCGGTCGAAGTACGCGGGCGAGATCGCTATCTCGAATCTTCTCATCAGCGACTGCGTTGCGGAATCGTAGTGACGCTTACTCGTGTATCTGTCGTCTATCGTCTTTACCGCGTGCTTGCTGTAAGAGAAGCCGTCGAACATCTTGTCGTTGGGCGCGTATGCGAGGTCAAAGTCGGGATATACGCCGAAGCCCTTTTCCTTCGCATAGTCGACGAGGTCTTCAAATCCGGACGAGCCGCCGACTGCCTTTTCCCACTTGAGTCCGTACGGGACCTGCATGTCGGAAAGTCCGCCGTTGGCGAAGCCTATGAGCTTGAAGTTGACGTTGTCGATGCCCTGTGCCGAGAACTCGTCGTACATTGTTTCTATATCCTCGAACGTTGTGAGCGGAGTGTCAACTGTTACGGGGATAGACATTACGCGCTCCTCGGTCTGGAGCGTACCGAGTGCTTCGATATAAAGAGGAATATTTGCCTTGACGTCTGCTGTTGTGAGGCGGGTGATTATGCCTTCCTTCTCAAGGTAGTCACGGTATGCGTCCGCCATACCGAAGTAGCTTGCGGAATAGTAGTCCGAAAGCCCTGCATTAGCGGCGTAATCGTCGCCGTCAAGCATGACGTACTGGATACGGTAGCTGCCCACGTACTTTCTCGGGGACTCGACTGTCCACGATGTGTTGGACGCTGCCGCTATCGACTCGGAGAGGTTATACTGGTCGGACGGTCTCGGTACGAATACCGGGTACGTCGTCGCATACTTGTGACGGACACCGCCGTTGACGTATCTTACCGTTGCGAGCGAGTCGCCTTCGGTGATTATCGCGACGAAGCCCTTCTGATTCTTCATCGTCACAGACTCCGTTATAGCGGCGCCTGTTTCGGGATCCGTCTTGCCTGTGTCGCGCTTTACGGTCGTTTCACCACGGATGCTGACTGCGCCCCATACCGGCATCGTTGCTCTTTCGCGCTGATGCTCGGCGACCGTCTGCTGCTGGTATGCGTAGTCGGGACCGTAGAGCGTGCACTCACGCGTCCACGACTGACCTGCGATGTCCTTCGGGTTGATGAGCGCGCCGGAACCGTCCGGTATGAACGTGTAGCCGTCGTCATCGTTTGCAAGAGCGCCCATGTACGGGAGAACGGAAACGTTCGAAAGCTTGTAAGCCGTATCGTCGTAGCGTATGCCGTTCGCGGGGAGACGAACCTCCATACCCGTCTCGCTGAGCGTGTACTCGAGAGCGAGTCTGAACAGCGGAGGCGCGGAGTCTGTGCCCGTGTACTCGGTGAGAGCATGGTCGTAGTCGAGCTGCTCGTACGTGTACTCGGGAGCATAAGTCTTTATGATCTCCTCAGCCGTATCGAGCTCCTTGTCCTCGACGTTCTCCTGAATGAGGTAAACGGCCATTCTGTTCGTGATCGGGAACTTAGCCTTCATTTGAGCCGCCTGACGCTCCGTAACGTCGGGGTCGTCGGGGTCCATGAGGACGTAGTAGGATTTAAGCTTGGTATGATAGAACTCGTTGTTGACGAGGTTGAGGATCAGATCCTCGAAGCGGTTCTTCTGTATCGACTTCGGGACGAGTCGTCTTGCTTCCTGACGTCCCATCGTGTACTCGACGCGAATACCGTTTCTTATCTTCTTGACGATGACCTGGTTGCGGAGAACGGCTTCTTCATAGCTGTTCATGTCCTTTTCGGTATCGTCGCTGTCTCTGTATGTGAGAAGTACCTGTGAGAGGACCTCCGCCTTTACGTCATCGGACGCGTTGGACGTGCCGACGTCGTAGGGGTTGGAGAAGAGCACCTGACCGGTCGAGATCTTTTTGAGCGCGATCTCTCCGGAGTACTCGTCGCAGTAGAGCTCATAGCCGTTCTGCGTTCTCTCGAGAGTCATTTTATCGAGCTTTGCCTGTTCCGACGCGTTTGCCGCCGTCAGATAGTTGTCATACGCGGGGTCAGCCGCGCTGACGATAACTACGGAGCCGAGCACCATGAGTACGGTCAGGATAGCCGATA
This sequence comes from uncultured Clostridia bacterium, assembly GCA_947624945.1. GTDB lineage: Bacteria > Bacillota > Clostridia > Oscillospirales > CAG-272 > DTU064. The sequence continues at coordinate 9,813 of CANQMJ010000025.1, forward strand.
TGAATCTTGTTAATTTTTTCATTCCGATTTATCCTCCTGTTTATACTCGGTATGAGAGCTCGACGAAGATGCTGGACACGAAGCTTACCATTCTCGCCACAAGGCTCGAGAAGAGGACTGCGACGAAGATGATGAACGCCATCGCGACTATCGTACCGATCGTCGTTATGAAATTCTTTCCGAGTGAATAGTCGTGCGTGACCATCATTCCGAAGAAGAGGAGCATGCCGGTCCATACGAACGCGATTCCTACGAGCAGCGATACGAGCTGACCCTCATTGACCGCCAGTATGTTCGAGAGCATTACCGACGGGATGATGAGCATCGGCAGCGGCAAGAGACTGTACGACGATGCGATGAAGATATCCTTGAGGCTGCCTTCGCCGTCCATAAGTGTCGTCAGACACCAGTTGCCTATGACCCACAGTATCAGCGGTACGAGCACGGAGATTATCTGTCCGAACAGACCCATGAATTCGCCCGACGGATTGAAGATGTAACCGGTGCCTACCGACTGGTAGAAGAACGCGAGTATCGTGACTGCGATGTAGACTATGCCGGCGCGAACGCTTCCGCGCAGCTCATGCTTGATATCCCAGAATCCGTCGAACGGGTGGAAGATCAGGTGGAAGCCGTAGAGAAGCTCTTCCTTGAAGCTCTTTTTGCCGACCTTGAGCTGAGTTTCCTTGTTGACTCTGCCCGCGTACTTGAAGAACTTCGTGAGCAGGACGCATACGACGACGATGAACAGCGGTATCGTCCATATCCACTTTGCGACCCATTCCTTACGGACCTCGCGGAAGGATGCTGAGTAGTTGTCTACGTTATAAGCGGAACGGTAATATTCCATAGCCTCGTCGTACTTCGCGTCGCGGTTGAGCGCATCGCCGATGCCGATGTAGGCCGTGTCGAAGTTACTGTTGCGCTGGAGGATGTTCGTCCAGTCCTCGACGGACAGGTCGTACATACGCTGGTTCTGATGGTTGATAGCGTCGAGCAACAGGTCGCCGTACTCGGTGCGTTTATAGATCGTGAAGGAGTTGCTGATCTTATCGAGCAGCATCATTTCGTCGCCGTGGTAAACGACAGCTTCCATACCGCCCTGCGATATGTTGCCGAGCTGCGTGCCCATGTCGCCGAATATGAACAGCGTGTTGCCCTGCTGGTCATATGTGTAGACGCGGCTGCGCTTCTCGTCGACGATGGACCATGTCCCCTCGGGACCGACCGCGACGTCGATTATTCTCGATGCGCCCGTCGGAGTGTCGGAGGTGGACATGTTGGACACCTTGACTTCGCCTGACGGCGGCCAGAATCCGTTACGCGCCATGACGTCGTTGCCGGCGGAGTTGAGCTTCTTGACGGGAGCGTAGTCACCGGACGTGGAACGCGAGTTGACCGCATTCTGCTGCGTGTCTTCCTCGATGGAGGACGTCGTGACGTAGATGAAGCCGTCGCTGTCTATTGCGATGTTGTTGAACTCGGAGGAGATATACTCCGACTGGCTCTCTCTCTGCTCTCTCGTCTGGAGTCTTCTCCATATGATCTGGAAAGCGCTTATGACGACCTTCTGCGCGCCGATGAAGCCCGAAAAGTTCGCGTTGTCGTCCATAACGATAATGCCCTGATACGTGGATGTCGAAACGACGAACATACGGTTGTACTTGTCGACTGCGACTGCGACCGGCTTATAAAGCGAGCCGTCCTCGAAGTAGTTGGACGTCGGCTTCGGCACTATCTTTACGTAGTTGCCGTCGCGGTCAAACATGACGATACGGTTGTTGTCCGTATCTGCGACGTAGATGAATTTTTCCGTGATGCAGACGCCGGACGGGTTATTGAAGCTGTCCGGAACGCCGTGCTCGTTGACGAACGATGAGATGATGAACTTGAGCTTGTAGTAACGGTCTGTCACAATTACTCTGTTCTGCATCGCGTCGACGAGATACACGTTGCCCTCATCGTCGACCTCGAGGTCGCGGAGCGTGTAGGCGTCGTCGTTAAGACCGATGTATTTCATCGTCACGACTCTTTCGGGGACGTAAGCGTCCGGCGAAAGGAGCGGGAATCCGTCATACGAATACGTGTAAGTCTGATATGCTGCGGCGAATACGTTCGTCGAGAGCATTATCGCCGTCAGTGCGAGGATCAGGATCGAAATCAGTCTTTTTTTCATGTCGGTTTCGCCTCCTTAGTCCTTCATTCCGCTCGAGCCCATCGTCTCGATGATGTTACTCTGCGTAACGACGAAGACGATGATCGGGACTGCCATCATGACGACCGTAGCAGCCGCGGACGCGCCCGCACGGGCGATACCGCCTGCCGTGATCTGACCGATAGCGTAGTTGAGCGTTTTGAGCTGCTCGGAGTAGATGTATATCGACGCACCGGAGTTCCACAGTCCGTTGAAGGAATACACTATCATCGTGAGCCAGCCCGGCTTGACCATCGGCATCGCTATGACCCAGAACGTGTAGAACTCGGACGCGCCGTCAAGACGTGCGCTCTCGAGCGTTGCGTCCGGGACGCTGCTCTCCATGAACTGCTTCATGAGGTAAAGACCGAGAGTCGAACCGAATGCGGGGACTATGACCGCGAAGTAGGTGTCGACCCAGTGGAGCAGCGACATCGTGATGAACGTTGCGATACCGGTGACGGTGGATGTGAACATCAGGGACTTGACTATCAGGTTGAACATGAAGTCACGTCCGGGGAATTTCAGCTTGGAAAGCGCATATGCTGCCATTGAACCGAGCAGGAGGTTACCCGCCGTACCGACGACGGAGATGAACACCGTGTTGAATATGTAGCGGGAGAACGGCACCCACGAATCCGACATCAGCGAGAACAGGTCGCCGAAGTTTTGCAGCGTCGGGTTGATGACGTAGAAACGGGGCGGGAACATCCACAGCTCGTCAAGCGGCTTGAGAGCCTGCAGGACGACGTAGAGCAGCGGCAGGAACATGAAGGCTCCCATTATGACAAGGAAGAACGTGATCCCGGCGTCGCCTCCGACCGAACGGTTCAGGACAACTTGATGTTTTCTTGTTCTTAACTTTTTTGACATGTCATTGTCCTACCTTTGAGAGTAATTTCTGTATCAGCATGTTCGCGCCGAGCTGCATCGCGAACAGTATGACCGCGATCGCGGAAGCGTAGCCTGTTTCCCAACGCTGTCCGCCGTAGTCGTCGAGGTGGTGCGTTATCGTCCACGCGCTGTAATCGACGGACGGGAATCCGCAGAGCGCCGTAACGATGCCGCCGAATCCGAACGAGCCGGTGATGGCGAGGACGGCGCCGAACATGAGCATCGGCTTCATGACCGGCAATGTCACGTACCAAAGCTCCTGCCAACGGTTCTTGATACCGTCGACGGCAGCCGCCTCATAGTAGCTCTTGTCGATACCCTGCAGACCTGCGATGAACGACAGGAACGAAGTACCGAGCGATGTCCACAGCGCGACAACGATACAGAGCGGCATGACGTAGTTTGCGTTGAAGAACCAGAGGATAGGCTCGTTTATAAGTCCCATGTTGAGGAGCCAGCCGTTGACCCAGCCCTGCGCGTCGCTTGAGAACAACGTACCCCAGATAAGGTAGACGTTACCGCCTATGGACGGCGCGTAGAATATAAGCGTTACTATTGCTCTGACTCTCGGGGAGAGCTCGTTGATGAACCACGCGACGAGCAGCGAGAGCAGATACGATGTAGGACCCGTTATCGCCGCGAATATCAGCGTGTTTTTGATGGCGGTAATGAATATATCGTCATCGAGGAACAGGCGGATGTAGTTGTCGAGGAAGAGGAACTTCGGCGGCTGGAGCATGTTGAATGACGTGAAGCTCAGGAAGATCGACAGTATGACGGGAATGACGGTGAAGACGAGGAAGATTATCATGAACGGAGCGACCATGAAGTAGCCCGTCTTATTCGTCTTCATCTCTTTCCAGACCCACTGAGCACGCGTCAAGTCTTTGCGCGATACGGCATGCTCGCCGCCCGAGGCGGTTGCTGCTGCTGTTTTCTTTGACATGAGCGTTTCTCCTTACATTAAATTTATTTTGGCGGTAGAACCGCTTATTTCACATAAGACTGCTGTGCCGCAACAGCCTCTTCGAGGTACTTCGCCGCGAGTCCGAACAGTTCGGAATTCGTGGAACGCAGACCTGCCGCAATACCGAGCAGAGCGTCGAAGTCTTCCTGTGTCGCGTCGCTCATGAGAGCAGCGTCTACAGCGGGCTGTACCTTTGCTATCTCGGCCGCGTACTTATCCTTGTCGGCGGAACGGAGACCGTCAAGTATCTCTATCGCCTGAGAGCTGCGCTTTTCAGCGAGCGTCTGACCTATATCGAGCGTTTCGAGGTCGAACTCTTCGCGCTTACGCGATATCTCTTTGTTGATCGTATTGATGTAGCCGAGGAGCGAATCTGTCGGGTCCTTCTTGTCGTTGTACGCCGCCTTGAATGCAAAGTCGGTGTAGCGTGCTATGATGTAGGAGCCGGGGTAGTTCGGAACTGCCGTCAGCGACTGGAACTGAGCGTTCAGTTTGTTGTATTCGCTTGTGGACCAGGACAGCTCAGCGAGAGCTTCGATATTCGCCGTCGGGTTCATACCGCCCTCACCGAGGACTGCAACGAGTTCGTTACTGTAGTCGGCCTGGAAGTCAGCGTCCGTGTACCAGTCGATGAACTGCCAGCCGAGCTTCTTATGGTCGCTGCCCTCCATCATTACGACGCCGCCGACAGTCGAAACTGCGGTGTGGTTGATGGAACCGTCAGCCTGCTCCATGCCGGGGATAACGGTGAATTCCCACAGACCGGAGATCTCGGTCGCGAAGAGGACGAGCTGGTTATACAGCGTATACGGCTGGATCATGACCGGAATCTCACCCGTTCTGAAACGGTTAGCCGGGTCATACGTATACGGCAGCGAATACTTGGTGAACATGTTGCACATCATCTCGAACGCGGAGAGCGAGAGGTTGGAATCAAGGTTGATCCTCATACCGTCGTCGGCGTAGAGCTGACCGCCCATCTGATAGAGATATGTGAGGTAATCGGCGGTAAGTCCGACTTCCATCTTATTATACTGGAGCACGGGAACGAGTGCGAGGACGTCGTCCCATGTCTGCGGCACCTCGAGTCCGAGGTCCGCGAGGATGTCCTTACGGTAGAACAGCATCGGGAACGTCTGCGTCTCGGGGATAGCGAACGTCTCGCCGTAAAGCGTGAGCGGTATCGTCGCAGCCTTGGAGAAGCGTGATGTTACCTCGTCGAACGTGTCGAAGTAGAGTTCCCAGTTGCCTTCGCCGTCGGCGCCGCAGACTTCGCACTTATAGTCTCCGTCGCCCACGTACTTGAGCGTTTCTCTGCCCTTCGATTTGCAGTTCTTGCAGAGCATATCGTTCATGCCCTGAAGAGCGCCGCGTATCGCGTAGTTGATGACGTCGCCGTCGCCGGTGAACAGCGAGACGTCGGGTCCGACGCCCGCAAGTATCGACGGAAGCAGCGTGCCGCCGGCAACGAGCTTCAGGTTGATCGATACGCCTGTGTTCGGCGTGAATCTGTTATCTATAAGGTTACGGATGATGTTGGCCTGGTCGCGTCCGGTAACGACCCAAACTTCCGCCATGCCCTTGTCTTCCGTATCCGATGTGGAACCGAGCGAGTTGTAGTCGGTATAGAAGCTGCCTACGAAGGAACGGATCTCAAACCATATAGACTGGAAGAAGTTCGCGTCCGCCTTCGGCAGTGATTCCGATTCGGGCTGGATCGAGATTATGTCAATGTCGAGCGGCTGCATCGAGACCGTGTTGATCCACGTTCCGAGCGTGCCTATGTAGGACTTGAGGAGGTTGAGGTTAGCTGCGACCTCGTCCTCGTCGCTTCCCATCTTCTCGACGAGACGCTGTATCTGCGACAGCGTCGAGGTGTTCTCACCTGCGACACCGTTCATGTTCTCGAGATCCTCGATAGCTTTCTCGAGGTTCTTGCCCTCGTTGACGAGAGCTCTGATCGTACCGGGGATCGTGCGGTAGAAGCCGTAGTCGCGGTACTGGTCGGGGTTGGCGCCCGTCAGCTTAAGGATCGACAGGTACGCGTCGTTGATGACTTCGAGCGTATCGCTGACCGAGCTGATGACGGGACCGAGGTCGCCAAGCGTTACCTCAAGTCTGATCGTGTGCTTGCCTGCCTCGAGGTAGAACTTGTAGGGCTCGTCGCCTTCCTCGTCCTGACCGAGTCTCTTGGACTGCCATTTCGTCGCGTAACCGAAGCGCAGCGAATTGCATTCCTCGAACGGGACCTCGCCGTCGATGTAGAGACGGCGCGATACGAACAGACCGTTGAGGTCGGACTGCTTGAATCTTACCGCTATCGTGTAAAGTCCCGACGCCGGTACGTCTATCTCATATTCTATCCACTGTCCCACGCGCTCCCACTTGTCGCCGCCGATGGAGTTGAGTCTCACCTTTACGGGGTCCTGCGGGTACGTGATCGCGGACGTCCTGTCGTTGAGCGGGTAGATGGTGTTGTGCGACATCTTCGACGGATACTCGGCCTGGATCTCGACCGGCTCCGCGGAGGCGTCCTTATATCCCTTAGAAGAGTACGTGCTCTTCACATCTGCATATGAAGGGATGCTCTCGTAAGGGTACAGCGTGATCTTTCTTATAACGATAGGTTCGCGTGCGCCTTCAAGTGTGAGCGTGTTCTCGCCGGCTTCGAAGTAGAACTCGAACGGTTCGAGATAGTACCCGTTGCTGTCGGTGACGTTGTACACGCACCACTCGGGAGCGTCTACGGTGTTCGGGCGCAGCTCGTTGCCGTTCTGGTCGGCTTCGAACGCGGGACCGCCGTCCTCGCCCGTCACATATTCATTGACCCACACCTTCGTCATCGCAAGGTGACCCGCCTCTGCAAACGGGATCTTGTCGTTGATGTAGAGCGCGCGCTCAATGTTGTTGGCCTTGTACGTGATAGGGTTATAGTCTATCTTTATCGCGTAAAGACCCGTAGCGGGGACGTCGACCTTCCACGAGACGATGCCCGTGTCCGGCACGTAGAGGGAATCGCCTTCCATGCCCTCGTAGTCAGACTTGACCTCGACCTCTGCGGTCGTCTCGTCCTTGACATAGTCGGCGGCGTCGACACTCACCGAGGATGTCGCGCGGGGCACGCCCTCGTATTCGCTTCTATATTCCAAATAGGACTTCGCGTTCAGCGCTTCGCTCATCTCCTGCAAAAGCGAGCCCGTTCCGTCCTCTCCTGCGGCTGAGACCGGCGCCATGACGACGAACGTCCCCGATACCATCAGAAGCGTGAGAAATAAAGCAGCGACCCTTGTTAGCTTTGTTCTCTTCATAGAACTTCCTCCTACCGTTAAGTTTTATGCCTCGCGCAGTCTGCCGTCCGGCTCGGTTTCGGACGTCGGAACACGCTTCGGCAAGAATTTTTGCATCGCCTTTTTTGCGGCGGAGGCGACCCGCCTTCGTATACCCGCTCGCCGCCCGAGGGCAGTTATCGAGAATACAAATTTTCATAAAGATATATTAGCATACGCGCAAAAATATGTCAAGTATTCATAAAACGCGGCGAGACAAAAATGAATTCTGTGTGAAGTCGGTCCCAAGCCGCCAAAATCGGCGGGATTTATTCATTTTTCTCGGTGCATTTGATTTTGCTAATGCGGTTTCGTAATTTTATTTTACTCATATTTCTATAGTTTCGTATTTGCGAGCGTTTGCTTTGGCTTTGCGGCGCTGTATTTCTCGTATCGCGTCGACTTCGCGTCGGCCTTATGTAAATTTCATTTACTTTTTATAGGTGCCATTCTTTTTGAATCAATTCCTGCAAAAAATCGGCGCAAATTTTAGTCTGATGGACGGTTTGCACAATTTTTATCGAAAAATTTCTACATATGCGCAGTTTGCACAAATTATAAGCGACGCCGCACTATCGGCGGAAATTATGCGACGTGTTTTGGGTGTGTATGAAATGTGTGCGAAATGTGAACGGCTCCGGGCTGCGTCACATATGCCGCACGGGCGCTGCGCGGGTGTCCGCGGCCGCCCGTTTCAGCGATATATCGCGTCATAACGGCAAGATCTCCGCTCAAAAATGCTCGTTTTGCGCCGCCTTGACAAAAATCGTTCAGCTTTTTGACTCTGACAGCGTTTTCGACAAAATCTGCCCCTGCCGACTTGACAAAAATCCGTGTTTATTGTACTATAAAGTCACAGTCTTAACAGTTTTTGCTTATAAAGGAGTACAAAATCAACATGAAGCATGTCCGCCGCACACCCTCGATGATCGATATCCGCATGACAAATATGACAAAGCTGACGGTGCTCGCGCTCATAGCCGCGTTCGCCGCCGCTTTTCTTATTTCATCGCTTTCCGCCGCCGAAGGCGACTATACGGAAGCCGTATCCGTGCTTTCGCACCTGGACGTCTTGAAAGGCTACGGCGACGGCAGTCTGCATGAAAGCGACAACGTCGAGCGGTATCAGATGGCGCTCTTCATCTCGCGCCTTATGACCGGTCACCTCGACGACAATTACTGGAACGTACCTCTCGACGACTCCGTCCCGTTCGAGGACGTGCGCGCCGACTTCACGTCCAAGTACTGCGGCGCCATCAACCTCTGCTACGAAAACAACATCATCAACGGCCGCGATGCGTCTCACTTTGCGCCTCACGACGCAATTAAATATAAGGAAGCCCTCGCGATGATATGCCGTTCCGCGGGGCTTATTTATTCCGATTATCCGGGCGGCTACATCAGAGCCGCCGCCCGCATAGGGCTGGACGACAACATGGACGGCGTCGGCTATGACGACTTTCTCACGCGCGGTCAGACGGCACAGCTGCTGTTTAATCTAATGAAAGCTCTGTCCGGCATCTCCGACGGCGACGGCAGCTTCAATTATACCGGGCGCACGTATTTTAACGATTTCAAAAAGCTCGAAATAAAGGATGTCCGCACCAGGACCGGCTTCCGCGCCGAGTACTCCGTCGGCGGCTCCGTGTTCTGGGAGTACGACTGCCCCGCGACAAACGGCAGACCCGACGTGTTTTACAGCTATGCCGATTACAAGAAAAACTCCCCCGTCGATCCCGACCAGTACTACCTGTCCGAAGTGTACGCTTTCCGTCTGCACGACGGCACCGTCGCGGGACTCGTCGACATACCCGTCTACGACAGCGGCGAGATCGTGTACTCCGGCGGCGCGCGCACGATCGAGCTCGAGACTGTCACGGGACGCGTCGTTTCAGTCAAAAACGGCAAGATCAAACTTGAAAATACAGGCAGCGACGTGAAGCAGTTGAAAACGGGCTTTACTGGCTGCGCGTCCGTGCCGAAGCTCGACGTGAAGGTCGGCGAGACATACACGTTCTACGTCTATGACGGCTTCGCCGTTGATATTGCGTCGCATCACACATACACGAGCGACACTGCCGTCATCGTCGACATACGCAGAGACACCGCGACGGCGCTTCTCATGTCCGACGGATTCGAGACCGAGCATGAGCTGAAGCTCGCGAACGCGTCCGATCTGTCGCGTCTGCCCGCCGCCGTCACATTCGTGCGCGACGATGACGGCATTTGCACCGTGACCGAGCTCGACACTCGCCACGGACGGTTCGTTTACAAAAACGGCTCGTTCGTCACCGACGTCGGCTCCGTCGAGTATGACGTCGTCGACGGCGTGCCCGTTCGTCTCGACGGAGGGCGCGATGCCGTCGACCGCTCGTTCTTCTCTCTGCGTGCGAGCGGCGAGGTGACGCCAAAGAGTTACCGTTACGGCAAGGGCACCGTCTGCGTCTGCATACGAGACGGCGACGTCGACATTATGACCGACACGCCCGCCGAAGGCTGCGTCGTCGAGGGCGATTTCGTCTTTTCATCTCTTGTCGACGGCGGATACTGCATAGTTTACGCGTACGGCGACCTGTACTCCGTTCCCGAAACCGACAACTATGTTGTCGTTCCCGATTCGCTCACATACGCATATGAGGAAATTGACGACGGTTTCTCATTCTATATCGGCGGCATCAAGGACATAAAGAACGGCGACGAGCTCGACGTCTGCATTTCCCCCGTCTCGGACGGCGACATAGACCGCCTCATCGATGAGGTAAAAACGTGGAACCGCCGCATCTATCCCGGCTTTGCCTACATCTTCGACGTGGACAGCAGCAGTGCCGACTTCGATTTCACCTACGTCGACTACGCTTACGCTCTCGTCGCGTCTCACATGCACGAAGCCGCCGCCACGCTCACCTACGACGAGCTGCACGGCGACGCCCTTCCGCTTCTTCTCGACGCATACAATGACTCCGTCGGCGGCTCCTACACCGAATACGACGTCGCCCGCGTGTCCTATTCGGGCGACAAGCTGACTGACGGTCTCGTCTATGCCGTCGGCATCGATCTTGACAGAGGTGCGATGGCGTTTTCCGCGACGCTGTACGCCGTCGGCGTCACCGTCGACGACGTGACATACACAGTCGGGGACGAGACGTACACATGCTCGGTCGAGGCCGTCATGGACGGTTATCCCGAGATCGAGGACGCGTTCCGCGAGCGTGGTATCATACCGTTCGGCGCCGTTTTGCGCGCGTCGGGACTCGAATCCGACAATGCCGTCGACGGCGAGGCGACCGCGACCGTCACCGTCGGCGGTCACACGTTCACGCTGCTTATTTCGGGCGGCTCCGTACACCGCGACCACGTCGACTCTCAGGACGGCGTCGACGGTGTGCCCGGCACGGGCGTCATCACCGCCGACACCCTCGACCGTGCGCCCAAAGTCCGCGACGGCTATATCACATTCGACACACTGGCGGGCGGCGACCCTGGCTTCAATGCCGCCTATCTCTATTGGCGCGGTCACGAGACCATGACGCTGTCGCGCACCGTCGTGCTCGCCGAGTTTTCGCCCGAACGCGTCGACGACGGCAGCGGCGACGGCTTCGAGAAGTGTGCGGCGTCGTTCTCGCTCGCCGCGAACGTATACGGCAAGGGCGACGAAGTCGAGATATGCACGCTCGCCATCGACTGGGACTTTGAGCCCGAGCTCGACATGTTCTTCGGTGAGGAGCCGCCCGTCAGCACGCTCGCCTATGACAGCGACGGCACGATACTGTTCGGCGAATGGTACTTCTACGGCGCCGTCGACACGGACACGCACGCCGTGCGCGTCGCGACGTATGACGACTACGAAAACGACCTTGATAAAGCTGTCGCCGATCCGTCTTACGTGCCAGTCATACGCGCCGTGAAGCTGCGCGTTGTGCCGTGTCTGTTCGCTCCGCTCTACGTCTCGTCCGACGCGGATGAGGACGGCGAGCGCGTCAACGTCGCGTTTATCCGCACCGTAGACGGCGACGGCAAAAAGCTCGAATACGGGGCGAAGAAGATGTACTCGCCTCTCGACGCGCTCTTCACCGCCAACGTCACGCTTAGCGGCGGCACGCCGTCCATACCGTCGATCCCCTCCGTCGACGGCTCCGACTTCGCCGCCGCTGCCGCAACGTTCCGCTTCACATATTCGCGCGGCAAGCTCGCGCTCTCGTTCGCCACGCCTCGCGTCTGGTAAAAATTAATTAAAATTTTGCAGGGGAGAGAAAACTTCTTATAATGAAGTTGGCTTTTTCGCAAAGCGAAAAAGCAGAAGAAGGGACGAATGCCCCTTCTTCCTTTTTCCCCTGCACCCCTCTTTTTCAAGAATTTTCACTACTTTTTTCTAAAATAAAAGAAAATAATATCCTCGGAGAGAACTTAAGATAAGCACTAATCGGTCCGCTTTTGGAGAAGGTAGCATCTCCTCACTGCGTTCCGGAGCTGCCACACTTTCCGCAAAGCGGAAAGTGTCAGAGGTTTGGAGCGTAAGCGACAAAACTCCTACCTTTCTACAAAAAGGGGGCCCCGAATGAAAGAAGTTTTCCCCTAACCCCATATTTCAAGAATTTTTACGACGGTTTTTTTATTTGTTGCCTAAATAATGGCAACGCGCCGTAGGCCTCGCAGCCTCACCTACGCGCAACACACTCGTGCGATGCCCGGCGTGACACGGTCAAACGGAGACACGACGTTTCGACGGCGATATCGCCCCGTCGCGAGGGAGCTGTTATACCGAGGCTAAAACGCGGTCTGCGCCCCAGAGCCTTTTTTGCCGCCGACTGGATAACATCGACGAACACACGGGAGCCTCTTTCGGGTTCGACAAGGGGGACTTTCTT
>CANQMJ010000026.1 GCA_947624945.1 uncultured Clostridia bacterium
TGAATACAGGCATCAGCGCGAAATCGTCGACGGTGTATTTGCCGCCCGCAAAATCAGTGTAGAACCAGGTGTCCCATATGAACGTCATGACAGCGCTGCCCGAACCGAGCGACTCGCTTATCTCGCCCCATCCCGTGCGCATGTAGTCGGAGCCGAACCAGCCCTTCTCCGCCGCTCCCGCTATCCACGACGCCATATCGGCGACGGCGGGGATATCAGCGTATGCGATCTCTTTGCCGTTCAGCTTTTCGAGCATATCGGGGTCGTCGGCGAAAATCGGATCAAGCCCGAACTGGAACATCCATGTGCAGCCGTTCGCGGGCCAGCATATCGGCGTGTAGCCGAGGTCGCACAGCGTCTGACACAAAACGTCGAATTCCGCCTGCGTCGACGCGGGACGCAGACCGAGACTGTCGAGCAGCGTTTTATTGTAGTAGCAGCCGGAGACCGAGCTCTCCCAAAACGGCAGTCCGAGCAGGTTGCCGTCGCCGTCGATGCAGTATGCGCGCGCGCTGTCGGTCAGATCGGACGCCCACTTTTCATCGTTGAGATACATAAAATTGTTCTTTACGTCGAATCTGTTGAGATCCGCATTGTTGAAATGCATGAAGATGTCGGGAACGTCGCCCTCCGCGAACCTCTTTGACGCCTCATTCTCGAACGCGTCGTCCTCGATGCTTATTATCTCTAACTTTTTGCCTGTCTCGCTCTCGTAATGCTCGAATATCGCCGTCATGTAGCTTTTTTCCATGTCGCTCTTTCTGCCCATGACGGTCAGACCGTCGCCGCCTCCTATCGCATCGCACGACGCGAGCACCAGCAAAGCGACAGCCGCCGCGACGAGCGTCAATATAATTTTCCGCGCACTATGTACCATACGTTCCCCATACTCTCATTTTCAGTTTTTTCTCCGCTCGCTCATTTTCTTTCCGATAAGCTCGCGCACCGCGTCCATGTCTATCGGCTTCGCGAGGTGACCGTCCATGCCCGATTCGAGCGCGTCTCTTACGTCCTCCGCGAACGTGTTCGCCGTCATCGCCACGATCGGTATCGTTGCCGCGTCCTCTCTTTCGAGCGCGCGTATCGTCCTCGTCGCCTCATATCCGTTCATCACCGGCATCTGCACGTCCATCAGTATCATGTCGTAATGTCCCGGTTCGGCAGCTTTGAACATTTCGACGGCCTCGCTGCCGTTCGGCGCGAGCTCGCACTTCGCGCCCTCCATGTAGAGCATCTCGGTGAGTATCTCCGCGTTGAGCTCGTTATCCTCCGCAACAAGGAACAGCATGCCGGAAAGCACGCTCTTTTCCTGCGTCTGCGGCGCAGTCTCTGTCGCTGATACCGCATCGTCAAGCAGCGGCTTTATCGTCTGCCAGAACGTCGACGCGAAGAACGGCTTCGGCATGAACGCGTTGATCCCCGCTTCCCGCGCCTCGTCCTCTATCTCCGACCAATCGTACGACGTCAAAACGAGTATCGGCACGTCGGCGCCGACCTTTTCCCTTATCCTGCGCGCCGTCTGTACTCCGTCCATGCCCGGCATCTTCCAGTCGAGGAGTATGACGTTGTAGCCTTCGCCCCTGTCGTGGGCATCGACCGTCATCGTCACCGCCTCCTCACCGCTCGTCGCGCACGCGACGTCGACACCGGTATCGCGCATCATCTCACGCACCGTCATGCAGACGTCGTATTCGTCGTCGGCGACGAGCATGCGCGTGACCTTGTGGCGGAACCATGCGTCCTCCGCGTCCTTTTCCGGCAGCGCGAGCGTGAGTTCTACCGTGAATGTGCTCCCCTTGCCCGGCTCGCTCTCGACCATGATGATGCCTCCCATCAAGTCGACGAGATTCTTCGTTATCGCCATGCCGAGGCCGGTGCCCTGTATCTTGTTCGTGACCGAATTTATCTCACGGCTGAACGGATTGAACACCTTTTCCTGGAATTCCTTGCTCATTCCGATGCCGTTGTCGCGGACGACGAAGCGCAGCTTAACGAACTGCTGCGCCGTCTGCGGCAGCTCGCTTATGATGAAGTCGACCTTTCCGCCGTCGGGCGTATATTTGACAGCGTTTGAAAGGAGATTCAGGAGTATCTGATTGAGCCTGAGCTTGTCGCCGAGCACCTGTTCGGGCGGCGCGCCGGTCACATGTATCGTGAACGTCTGTCCCTTCGCCTTTGCCTGCGGCATTATAATGATATTAAGCTCCTCGAGCAGCTCGGGAAGGCTGAATTTGTCCACGTTGAGCGACGTCTTGCCGCTCTCTATCTTCGACATATCGAGCACGTCGTTGATTAGGCTCAGAAGGTGATGTCCCGACGCCATTATCTTTCTCGTATACTCGCGCACCTTTTCGGGTTTGTCCGCGTCCTTCTCGAGCAGCACCGAGAAACCCACGATCGCGTTCATCGGCGTCCTTATGTCGTGCGACATGTTCGATAAGAAGTTGCTCTTTGCCTCGTTCGCGCTCTTTGCGGCGTCGAGCGCCTCTTTGAGCTTCTGATTCATCTGCTGTTCGAGCGTGCGGTCCGACATCACGACTATATACTTCCGCGTGTCGTTTATGTTCATGTTGTATATCGTCATCCTGTACCAGCGGCGCTCCCCCGTCGTCTGGTGCATGTACTCGCACTCCCAGTACCTGTTCTGATTGAGCGGTATCGCGTCGAGCTCGACCTTGGGTATGACGACATTGAAGTTTACCGCGCACTTTTCGAGCACGCGCACATCTTTTCTCGCGTCATCTATGCTTATGCCGAGCAGCCTGTCTATGTTCGGACTTATGTAGTCAACATGCTGATTCTCCGAATCAAGCATTATGAATATGTCGTCGACGCTGTTTGACAAAACGTCGAACATGCGCTCCCTGTATTCGAGTTCAGCGCGGCTTTTGCGCGTCTGATCGACGCTTCTCATGACAAAGAAGACGACGCCTGCAAAGCATATCAGAAGGAATATTGCGATCAGCACCGTTATCGTCGTATTCTGCACCGTTTTGAATCCGGCGCTGACGACGTCTCTCGGCACGATGCTTAGGAGCATGTAGTCCTGGTATCCGATCGGCTGGTACAGTATGCAGTTCTCGCTTTTGTTTATCTTACACGTCAGAACGCCGGACTCTCCGTTTTTCCAGTCGTTCTCCATGTTCGCGATCTCTTCGTCGTCGAGGTCAGACGCGGAATCGAGATAGCGCAGATAGTTGGCGAACGCGCCGCCGCCCGCCTGCGTCGACAGAAGCACGCTTCCGTCACTGTGTATGACGAAGCATATCGCGTTGCCCGCGAACGCCTCTACCCGCAGCGAATTCGCAATATCGGCGTTTGTATAACTCATCGCTATCGCGTCGTATTCAAAGCCCTTGTACGTGCCGTTCTCCACCGGCACCGCAAATATCGTCACAACGCTGCCGTCCGACAGCGTCTCGCCTACCATGATAGGCTGCTTTCCCGACGTCAGCACGTCCCATTCGCCGCCGAGCTTCAACTCGGGCTCGTTCCCGTCAAGCGTCATGCTGCGTTTGTCGTCGGAAAGGAAATAGAACTCCGAAAATCCCCAGTACTGCTTTTTCCTGTCTATAAATCCCGGGAAGCTGTCCTCGTCGTTCTCGTCGCCGGAGGTGAGGTCGAGGTGGTCGCCCCAGCCGACGAGCAGTCCCCAGTTTCGCTCGACGAACATGCCGAACGCACTGTTGACCTGCCCGTATATCTCGCTCAAATGATCGGTACTGTCCTCGTATATCTTAGCGGAGATGAAATCGAAATATATAACACCGATAAGCACGGAAGCTATTGCAACCGCGCACATCATTATCGCAAGCATGAATTTTCCGCGCCCTTTTTTCATGCGTATATCCTCCGATCCGCAAAACCGACAAGCGAGATACAGTTATATATATTTTATCATATTAAGCGACGGAAATCAATTGTAAAATTGCATTTGAACATTATTTCCTTACGATTTATATTATAAATGAACATGCGACGCGCCGTGCGATTATATAATACCGCACTTTTCTCCCGCTAAAGATCGTCGCGGAGAGTGAAGACCCGCTCTCCGCGACACATTTCTCTATTGTTTTAAGGCTGAAGCAGCTATTCCCCGTCCTTGAAAAGCTCCCGCAGCAGTTCCAGCATCTTGTCGATGTCGATAGGCTTTGCGAGATGTCCGTCCATGCCCGCCTCGAGCGCACGCTCGCGGTCCTCGTCGAACGCGTTCGCCGTCATCGCTATTATCGGTATCCCCGCGAGCGCTTTATTTTCAAGACCGCGTATCCTGTGCGTCGCCGCGTACCCGTCCATTATCGGCATTTGTATATCCATTAAGATGAGGCTGTAATATCCGGGCTCCGACTTTTCAACTTTTTCACACGCCTCGACGCCGTTTTCCGCCGTCTCGACGATGAAGCCCGCCTCGGTCAGTATCTCGACCGCGATCTCGCGGTTGAGCTCATTGTCCTCCGCCAAAAGTATGCGCTTGCCGTCGAAGCTGTCATCTCTCGGCATCTCTTTCACGTCGTCCGCCTGCTCGTTTTTGTCGACGCCGAGACTGCGTTCGAGAGTTCTGTGCAGGTCGGAGGCGAAAAGCGGCTTACTTATGAACCCGGTGACGCCGGCATGACGCGCCTCCGCCTCGATGTCGGTCCAGTCATACGCCGACATAAGTATTATCGGCGAATCGTTGCCCACGACGCGCCTTATCTCGCGCACCGTGTCGATACCGCTCAGATCCGGCATCGACCAGTCGACGATGTAGACCTCGAACGGGTCGGTGAGCTCCACCGCCTCCGTCGTGCGCGCGACAGCCTCTCTGCCCGAGAGCGCCCATTCGGCGCGCATACCGATCTGACGCAGCATCTTCGATACGCTCTGACAGCATATCATGTCGTCGTCGACGACGAGTCCGCGGAACCCCTTCAGCTCCGCTATCGGGCTCATCTCCTGATGCTCGGCTGAGAAGCGGAACTCGAGAGTGACCGTGAACGTCGTCCCCTTGCCCTGCTCGCTTTCGACCGTTATCGTGCCTCCCATCATGTCGACGATATTCTTCGTTATCGCCATGCCGAGTCCCGTGCCCTGTATTCCGCTGACGGTCGTGCTCTGCTCGCGCGTGAACGGGTCAAAGACCGTTTTCGCAAATTCGGGACTCATGCCGATGCCGGTGTCGCTGACCTTGAATTCGTAAACGCCTCTCTGCGGCGACCGAGACTGCCTCTCCGTCACGCGTACCGCGACGGTGCCGCCCGCGGGCGTGAACTTTATCGCGTTTGACGTCAGATTGAGAAGTATCTGATTGAGGCGCAGCTTGTCGCAATATACCTCCTCGTCCGTGACGTCGACGGTGTCGATATACAGCTCGAGCTTTTTCGAATGAACGTCAGACTGTATGATATTGCGCAGGCTCTGGAGTATGTCCGCGAGATTTTCGGGGCGCTCGTTTATCGTGACCTTGCCCGACTCGATGCGGCTCATGTCGAGCACGTCGTTTATGAGCGACAGAAGATGATTGGAAGCCTGCGCGATCTTTGATAGATAGTCCTGCGCGCGCTCCCTGTTGTCGAGATGTGTCGTCGTCAGCGCCGTATAACCGATTATAGCGTTCATCGGCGTTCTGATGTCGTGCGACATATTGTTGAGGAATGTCGTCTTTGCGCGGTTCGCGGCGTCTGCGGCGCCGAGAGCGCGCGTCAGCTCCTCTGTCTTTTCCTCGAGCTCATGCGTCGCGTCCGCGATCTTCTTTTTGAGTATGCGCTGATTGTGCATCCTCACCGCGAGCTGGATAATGACAAATATCAAAAGGAGTATGAACATGACGGCGAGCACGCTGTAGCCGGGATTTCTGTATAAAAATCCGACGAGCGTCATCTCGGTCCTGAGTCCCGCGTCGATCTCCCTCGAGACAATGGCGTCGAGCTGCGCGCTCGAAAAGCTGTCGGCGCCCTTGTCGAGCAGAGACAACAGATACCTGCCGTCCGGGACGTTTTCACCGACCGCGAACGCGAGCGACGTCTCACCGAATACGACCGACGTCAGCCTGTTGCGAGTGTCGTTGCCCACATACCGCTCCGCCATGTACGAATAAAATACAGTCGCGTCGGCGTCGCCGTGAAGAACGGCGTCGACACATTCGTCCGCGGTCGGATACCGCACTATCTCGGCGTCCGCATATCTGTCCGCGACCATCATATCGATAGCGTCCGAGCGCTCCGTCACCGCGAGCTTCTTTACGCTGCCCGAAAAGCCGTCGAGCGTCAAACGGGCGAAATTCGTTTGATAGTACGGGACCGTTATCTTGTAGCCTTCTTTTTCGGCTAAGTAATAGTCGCCAGCAAAATCGAGCACGACGTCGGCACCGCCCTCGGCACGCAGAGCGTAATACTCGTTTCTGTCTTTTGTCTTTATGAATTCATATTTGAGCCCGAGCTTCTTCGCGAGCTCTCTGAATATCGCTGGAAGTATTCCCGCCGCCTCGTCGCCGTCAAAGTAGCAGTACGGTGCGCGTTCGGGATTGAACAAAAGACGGAGCGTCCTGTCCTCGCTTTTGAACTTGTCAAGGTACGCCCGCTCGCCCTCGTTCATGATTATCGAGCCGCCGCTGTCTGTCGAATAATACTTCTCATGCAGCGTTTCGCGCCAGTTCGGATCGTGGAGGTCCATCTCGTCGATCGCGTCGTTTATGCGCTCCATCAGATCCTTGTTGTCCTTGTTCGTGCATATGTAGAACGGACTCGCGTCGAACGATTCGAGCAGCCATTCGTCCTCGAGCAGCCGCAGACTGCCCGTGACCGCGGCGTCGATGCTGCCGTTGCGCAGCGACGCCGAAAGCGAATCCTGACCTGCAAAATAGACAGGCGTATAAGTAAATCCGTGCTCGGCCGCAAACCGCTCAAAGTTCGCGTTTTTCGAGTTGCCCTCGAGCATACCGACCGTTATGCCGTCGTATGTTTCGTAATCGCCCTCGACGATGTCGTTATTGCCGGCCCTGACCGTTATTATCGTCGAGTTGACGCCTATCGGCTGATCGGAAAACAGGAATTCTTCCTCGCGCTCCGGCGTCTTTGAAACGGACGTGACGATGTCGACCTTGCCCTCTCTCAGCATTTCGAGCGAATCCGCGTACGACATATCGTAGCCGACATATTCGTACCGCCATCCGCCGTGTATCGCGATACGCTGGAGAAATTCGTAACCGTATCCGCTTTTGTGTCCGTCGGCGGCGATGATATGATACCCGGAAAACGCGAAAAACCCGACGCGCAGGACCTCCGATGCAGACTCTTTATCAGTTTTGCCGTCCGCATCTGCGGCAAACAGCCGCACGGGGCATGACATCAAAGCCAGTAAAAGCGCCATGACAAAGCAAAGCATTCGTTTTCGTTTCATGATCATTTCCTCCGACGAAGCCGCGGCAAAGCCGCAGCTTTTGGGACTTGCGCACCAGTTTTGCGATGATATTATACATGAAAACAAAATCGTTTGCAATAGCCATTGATGCCCGCAAATCATATTATACATTATACTATATTTTATTAATGTCGACACCGCATTTCATATTCAATATTGCGTACTGTGCCGCCGCAGAACCAGAATCATCACGCTTTTCGCGAAGCGAAAACCGCCGCCGTCCAAGTGACGGCAAAGAGCCGTAGGCTTCGCAGCTTCACCTACGCGCACTGTGCTCGTGCGTTGACGGCGCGACACGGCTCGACGCAGACACGACGTTTAGGCGGCGCAGTCGCCCCGTCGCGAGGGAGCTGTTATGCCGGTATGTTGACGCGGTCGGAGCCCCAGAGCCTTTCTTGCCGCCGACTCGATAACATCGACGACACACGGGAGCCTCTTTCGGGTTCGACAAGGGTGACTTTCTTGCGAGAAAGTCCCCCTTGTCAAAAACCAATTTGTTGGTGTGAAAGACGTCACCACGTCAGATGAACAAAGGCAGCTGCCGGTCGGTACAGACTGTATAATGAACCGCGGTGAGCGGAGATACCAGTGAAGGGTACGGTTGAGCGATTACGCGAAAAGTAAAAAATAATACATAAATTTGTGAAAAGTACTTGACAAATTTCAAATTTTGTGGTATAATATAAGCAGATGAGGGGATAAGACAGATCGCGTGTTCGCAGGTTGGGCGGGGAGCCTGCGAACAGCTCCCTCGCGACGGGGCGACTGCGCCGTCGAAGCGTCGTGTCTGCGTCGAGCCGTGTCGCGTCGAGCAGCGCACGAGCAAGGTGCGTGTAGATGTGGCTGCGAAGCCTACGGCACGTTGCCAAATTTGGACGGCGGCGTGTTTGCTTACGCGAAAATGTGTGTGTAACGTCTTCTCGTTACACTCGAAGCCGTCTTACACTTTTCGCTTCGCGAAAAGTGTGGTGAAACTTGATTGGCAAAGGCGGCGTACGCCGCGTCATCTTTAGCCGCGCTAAAGTCCGACATTTGAAACGCTGGCTTGCATTATCGTGTCCGTGTGGTAAAATAAAATCAACAAAGGCGCTTTTGAATAAAACCAGTGAGGGATAAACACATGACAACGATAGGACAAACGATAAAAACTCTTCGCCGCGAACGCGGCATAACGCAGGAACAGCTTGCCGAATATCTCGGGCTGACCCCGTCGGCGATATCTCAGTGGGAGACAGACCGAGTTTTGCCCGACGTGTCGCAGATACCGGTGCTTTCAAATATCTTCGGCGTTTCCGCCGACGTGCTGCTCGGCATCGACGTCGACCACAGGGAGGAGGCGATAGACACGATCGCGGAGGAGGCGCGCAAGCTATATTACGCGGGCAAATACGGCGAATGTGCCGACTACCTGCGCGGACAGCTTGCCGTGTACCCGACGTCGCACAAGCTGATGACGGAGCTTGCGGACGCGCTTCTTTTGTCAGGCGGCGGCACCGACGAGATCGTGAAGCTTTGCCGGCACGTGCTCGCGGCGAGCACCGACACCGATGTGCGCGACCGTGCCGTAAGCACGCTCTGCTATGCGTACAGAAACGACCGCAATGTCGGCGAAATACGTGCTCTTTCGCCGCAGATGAGCCGCGCGTACTGCTCGCGCGAGGAGCTCCTCATGAATTGCGCGGGTCTTTTCCCCGAGGATGAGAAAAAGAAGATCATACACGACAACATGAACTTCTGCCTTATCCGCGTCGTCGACGGGATGATACGATTCGCAAGTATGAAGCACGACGGCGGCGATGACTATATTTTCACCGACAGCGAGCGCATGGAGCTTCTCCGTTCCGCAATAGCGGTGACGAACAGCGTCTATGTCGACGGCGACTATTTCTTCGACGCGCAGTTCGTCGAGCAGGCGTATTTTGATCTTGCCGAAATACAGCTCGCGCGCGGCGAATATGACGGCGCGCTCGACAGCCTTGAGGCGGCCGCATCGTGCGCCGTCCATTTCGACACATACGACCCCGACGCGCCGCACACATCTCCCGCGTTCCGCGGCTGCGTCGACGGCGGCTGGATCATGGACGAAAACGGCAATCGCTCGCGTCAGCTGCTCGACGATCTCGACGGCGCGGCGTTCGACGCGGTACGCGGCGACGACAGATTTGCGCGGATAAAGACGAAGTTAGCATCGTATGCAAAGATGCCGGAGTAAGTATAAACAAGGCATGAAAAAGCACCGAGGGAAGCCTGTCACAAAAAGGCTTCCCTCGAAACGTATATTCGGGTTGTCAAATTAAATGTTGTCGCGGCATATTTACCGCGCACGGCTCATTCGTCTGCGGTGCAGTCGCCCCTTACGAATACCTGCCGCGGTACTTGGTCTTATTGTGCAGGTACACGGCTTTGCCGAGCACGAACAGCACCGTCAGCACGACGGCGGATATGACGGCGGCGATGAAGAATCTTCCCGTCGCAAACGATTTTATCTCTTCGAGCGTGTACAAAAAGTCACTGCGCGCGACCGCGACAGTCGTAACAAGGTCGACGTTGCCCACGATCTCGTCATTGTATAGCACGGTCAGAACTCCCGCGACCTGTCCCTCCGCGACGGGAGCGGTCAGCGAATCCGAATTCGTCTTGCGGCTGCGCGTAACCTCTTTTTCAATGTCGGTGCTTGTCGGCAGATACAGAGTCAGCGACCCCGCCGTCACGAGCTGTACGTAATCCGTCGTACCCGACATCGTAACGGGTATTTCCGTTATGAGCTCACCCTCCTCGACGAGCGTGATATTTGCGTACGATTCGAACGCGTAATCGAGCAGCTTCGCCGCCTCAGTGTACGAGTAGACGACGTCGTTTTCCTCGTCCTCGTCGGCGCCCATAACGATCGCAAGATACGACAGTCCGTCTCGCTGCGCCGTCGTGACGACGCAGTAGCCGCCTATCGACGTCGCGCCCGCGTTCATGCCGGCGGCGTCATCATAAAAGTAGCGGCTGTCTGGACGGACGAGAGAATTGCGGTTGTAGACGTTTCTGTACTGACTCTTGTTCGTATCGGGGATCACGTACTTTGACGTCGATGTCATTTCCATAAAGAGCGGCATTTTATACGCTGCGAGCGCTATTTTTGCCGTATCAGACACGGACGTGTACATGTTGTCGTCGTGGATGCCGGACGGATTCGTGTAATGCGTCGATTTCGCGCCGAGTTCTTCGGCGCGCTCGTTCATCATCACGACGAAATCGGACACAGAACCCGCGATGCGGACCGCGAGTATCGCCGCCGCGTCGTTGGCGCCGCCGACGAGAAGGGCGTACAGGAGCGATTCGACGGTCAGTTCCTCGCCGACCTCAAATCCGACCGAGTTGCCGGACACGTCGCGGAGCATATCGTCTGTCACCGTTATGACCTCATCGAGATTATTGCCGAGCTGTTCGATCGCGATGATGCCGACCATGATTTTGACGGTAGACGTCGGGTATACGACCTCGTCGACGCGGTACGAGAGCGCGGCAAAGTCGTTTTCAATGTTGTACAGGTACGCGGCCTGTATTTTGTCCGTCGCAAGCTCCGCGTCCTCGGGCGTCGCCGCGTCGCGGCTGCTTATGGCGGATACGTTCGACGACGGCGCGGACAGAAAAAACGCCGTCAGCGAAAATAAAAAAGACGCGCACAAAAAAGCCGACACCGATGCGGCGAGTCTTTGGCGCGTTTTATTTTTTGCGTTCGTCATAGTCCGAAATACTCCTTCGCACCTTCGATATCGCGTGCAAGCTGTGAGGCAAGCTCCGCCTCCGAGTCAAATCTTGTCTCCGCGCGGCTGAAACAGAGCAGCGACGTTGTGACGTCGACCCCGTAAATGTCGCGGTCAAGTCCGAATATATACGTTTCACAGAGAAGCGCGCCGCCGTCCTCGACCGTCGGCTTAACGCCGAGATTTGACACCGCGCAGTACGAAACGCCGTCGACCTCGCAGCGCGAATAATAGACCCCTCGGGAAAGCGACGCCGCAGATGCGGGCGGCGTCTGATTTATCGTCGGGAAACCGAGCGTCCGTCCGAGTCGGCGGCCGTGTATGACCGGCGACGTGAAGGTGAAAAGAGCGTCCGTCATATTACTTTTATCGCGAACACGGGGCAGACGGGGACGCAGTAACCGCAAAGGCGGCACTTGTCATGGTCGCACATCGTCGTCACGCCCTCGACGTAGAGCGCATGGCTGCGGCAGCGGTCGACGCAGGCGTGACAGCCTATGCAGTAATCCTCGATTATGAGGCGGCGGCGCTTTAAGCGCAGCGCACGGTCCGCCTCCGGCGGAAACTGCCGCGATTCGAAAAACGCGATGTTCGCGTCGACCTCCGTCTCCGACTGCATGCCGACGGCGACTGCGTCGACGCACGGTGTGTCGAGCACATAATTAAACGCGTCGGCGGCTTCGGCGAAAAGATGACCGCCGCCGAGCGGCTTCATCGCGAATATGCCGATGCCTGCCGCCTTCGCGTCCTCCATCGCGGCGCGCATATCGTCGGCGCTGCCGTCCGTTATGCCGACAGAGCGCATATTGTATATCGGATGTACGACGTCGAGAGGCAGACCGAGCTTAAGTACGCCGCGTATGAGCGCGACGTTATGCGTCGACGCGCCGACGGCGCGTATTATGCCGCGCTCGCGGCACTCGAACAGATACTCGAGCGCCTCTCTGTGACCGCGGAGCGTGTGCTCGCTCTCCTGCTCGTGCAGCATGAATATGTCGATGACGTCGCGGTCGAGAGCGCTCCGCGCCTGCTCGACGGCTTCCCGCGCAAGCTCGCGGCTGTACGCGTACGTCTTAGTCGATATAACGACGTCGTTCGGATGCCCCGACTTTTGCAGAGCAAGCCTGATATAGTCGTAGTTTTCGTAAAGCTGCGCCGTGTCGATGAAGTTGACGCCGCGCGAAAGCGCGTAGGCGATTACTTCGGCGCCTCTTTCAAGCGGGAGATTTGCCTGGAGCTTCCCCACTGTGAGCGAGCCGAAGCATAGCTTTGATACGGTGATGTCGGGCGTCAGGTTTACGTATTCCATCAGACGTTAAGATAGCATCTCACGAGCTCATTCAAGAGCTCGTCGCGGTCGATGCGCCTGATGAGAGCGCGGGCGCCGTTGTGGTTTGTGATATACGTCGGGTCCTCGGAGAGGATATAGCCGACTATCTGGTTTATGGGGTTGTAGCCCTTCTCGACGAGCGCACGGTATACGTCGCCGAGTATCTCGCGCATCTCGCGGTCATCGCGGTTAGACGCTGAAAATGTCAGGGTGTCCGACTTGATGTCCTTCATTTTGGTGTACCTTGTTTCGGTGATTATTTTCGGAAAAATTATTTCCCGTTTACATTATACAATAGTGTACGCCTTTTTTCAAGAGGGATTTTCATGCGCGAGTGGGAATTTATCGTATTTATTCCTCGACTAAAACGTCGGCCTCGCCGTCCTCGGGCGGCTCGAAAAGCGAGCAGAATTTCGCCATAAGTCCCTCGTCGACGAAATATGCGCGAACGGCGCCGCGTTCGACGTCAGCGTTTCGGTGCGATATGCGCGAGCGCCACTCGTCCTCCCCGACGCTGATGTAGTGCAGCTCGCACGGGATACCGCGCGAGCGGAAATATTCGCGCGCCTCGTCGCGCGATCGGCGCGTCCAGAATCCCCAGTCGAGTATAGCGTCAACGCCGGCGCCGACAACGGACGCGGCGAGCGAGAGCAGATACGACCGCGCGCGGGCGGAATATTTGTCGTGGTCGGCGCCCGCGTCGGGACCGAACATCGAGAGCATCAGCTCGTCGGCGGAGAGTATGACGGCGCGGTCGCCGCCGCGCAGCTTTTCCGCGTACGTTGTTTTGCCGCAGCACAGCCTGCCGCATATGAGTATGACGCGCGCCATAGTAAATATGCTCCTTTTTGTGTGATACTGTCATTGTACACTATTTTCTACGGGTTTACAAGTTGCAGCCGACAAAGCTTTTCACCGCACTTTCCGCGAAGCGAAAACCGCCGCCAATAAAATAATGGCTACGAGCCGTAGGCTTTCAAGCGAACACTACGCGCACTTTGCTCGTGCGATGCTCGGCGCTGTCAGTTTCAAACGCAGACACGACGCTTAGACGGCGCAGTCGACGTGCCGCGTGCCGCAGGCTCCCCGCCCAGCCTGCGAACAACGCAATCCGTCTTATCCCCTCATCTGCCTATATTATGCCACATTTTTTCGTGATTTGTCGAGTGCTTTTCACAAATTTATGTATTTTTTGCTTTTCGCGTCATCGCTCACCCGTATCCAAACAAACATCTCCGCTCACCGCGGATGTTTATGCAGTCTGCTCCCACCGGCAGCTACCTTTGTTCACCTGACGTGGTGACGTCTTTCACATCGACAAATTGGTTTTTGACAAGGGGGACTTTCTCGCAAGAAAGTCCCCCTTGTCGAACCCGAAAGAGGCTCCCGTGTGGCGTCGATGTGATTGAATCGGCGGCAAAAGAGGCAATAGGGCGCAGACCGCGTTATTACTTCCTGCGAACAGCTCCCTCGCGACGGGTCGATATCGCCGTCGAAACGTCGTGTCTGCGTCCGACGATGGGAGTGTCGGGCACCGCACGAGTAAGGTGCGCGTAGGTGTGACCGGGAAGCCTTACGGCAGCAGTTCGTCGCTGACGCGCCGACCTGCGACACGTTTTCGCTTCGCGAAAAGTGTGGGCGCAGCCGCCACTTAGTCGATGAATCTGCAGAATAATGCGGCATCGTTTAGAAAAATTTTTTATTTGCAGAGCCATACTATCGCGCGAGACAGTCTTCCGTCGGGGTCGCGGAAATGACCGCCCGGCTCGTTTCGGAAATATACGCTCTCCGCCGTCCCCTCGCATATCCGACGCGTCCGCTCCGTCGCCTCTGCGACCGTCGACATCAGCGGGTCGGTTGAGTTTTTCTCTCTGCCGCCGAGACTTATGTATATCTTCCCTTTCGGCGGATTTTTCTCGAGATATTCCGTCCACCCCGGGTACCACGCGGAGCCCGAACAGCTGCCGCAGCCGTCAAACGTCGTCTTCGTATGAAAATACATCGCGGCGAGTCCGCCGAGCGAATACCCGACGATATACGCGGCACCAAAACGGTGTTCGCTCCGCATGCTGTCGCGCATCTCGAAAACGCTCTTGCCGAACTCGTCCGCCCCGCCGGAAAAGCTGCGCCCGTTTCCCGTATCGGCGCGCCACGGCGTGTAGTCACGGTCCCAGTCGACATTTTGCGGCGCGGCGAGCCACATAGGCAGCGCGCCCTCTCCCAAAAGCTTACTTTTTAACTCGTCCGTTATCCCGCCGCCCGCGAGCACGACTGTGAGTGGTGCGCCGTCGACCGGCTCGCCGAAGCTCTCTATATTCCATCGCCGTCCGGCAAATTCCGCATCCATACCCCGCCTCCGCGTCTTTTTTGACGTATACATTGTACCCCGTTTTACCTGCGCCGTCAATACCGCGCCGCCGACATGCGGCGAAACATGAAAAGCGTATTTCATCTACTTGACTTTCTCATCCGCGCGAGTATAATTTATTTGAAATCAAGTAAAAAAGAGCGGTCACATGGAAGATACACAGAAAATTCAGCTTTTTGAGCATACACCAATACCGAAAGCGGTCATGACGCTTGCCGTGCCGACGATAGTCAGCTCGCTCGTCATGGTGCTCTATAATTTGGCGGATACATATTTTGTCGCGCAGCTCAACGACTCGATACAAAATTCCGCAGTAACGCTCGCGGCTCCCGTGCTTTTGGCGTTCAACGCCGTCAACAATCTGTTCGGCGTCGGCGCATCGAGTATGATGAGCCGCGCGCTCGGCAGAAAGGATTACGAGACGGTCTATCAGAGTTCGGCGCTCGGTTTTTACGGCGCGTTTTTCTCCGCCGCGTTCTTCTCCGTCCTCTATACGCTTTTCCGCGCGCCGTTTCTTACAGTCCTCGGCGCGGATGCGACGACGTCTTCGGCGACCGCCGAATACCTGAAATGGACGGTCACATGCGGCGCGATACCGTCGATATTAAACGTCGTGCTCGCTTATCTTGTGAGGAGCGAGGGCGCGTCGCTGCACGCGAGCATCGGGACGATGAGCGGCTGCATCTTGAATATCATACTTGACCCGATCTTCATTCTCCCGTGGGGGCTCGGCATGGGCGCAGCCGGCGCGGGACTTGCGACGTTCATCTCAAACTGCGCCGCGTGCTGCTACTTCTTCGTCCTTCTTTACATAAAGCGCGGGAAGACGTACGTCTCGGTAAGTCCTAGAAATCTGAAGCTGAAAAAAGTCATCATCATCGGGATATGCGCTGTCGGCATACCCGCGTCGATACAGAATCTTCTGAACGTGACCGGCATGACGGTACTGAACAATTTCACCGCCGATTTCGGCTCCGATGCAGTCGCCGCGATGGGGATATCGCAAAAGCTCAACATGATACCCGTTCAGATAGCGCTCGGATTTTCGCAGGGCATAATGCCGCTCGTCGGCTACAATTACGCCTCGGGCGATGTCGGCAGAATGAAGAAGACGATACTTTTCGCGGGCAAAATAATCGCCGCGTTCATGGCGGCGGTGACAGTATGCTATTATTTATGCGCGGGACAGCTCTCGGCGCTGTTTATGGAGAATCCCGCCGTCGTCGATTACGGGACGAAATTTTTGCGCGGGCTGTGCCTTGCGATGCCGTTTCTGTGCATGGACTTTCTCGGCGTCGGCGTTTTCCAGTCGTGCGGACTCGGCAAAAACGCGCTTTTATTCGCGATACTGCGCAAGATAGTCCTCGAAATACCTGCGCTGTTCATACTCAATAAGCTGTTCCCGCTCTACGGTCTCGCGTACGCGCAGTTTTCGGCGGAGATAGTGCTTTCGGTCGCTGCCGTCGCGGTCATGTACGTGCTTATTAAGCGGCTCGAACGTGAAAAGACCAAAGGAACCCGGAAATAAACGAGCGATACCAAGCGGTTTTACGGCTCCTACCTCATATTACGTGTATCCGTCGCCGTCATCCCCCACGTCCTGATCCCACTCGCTCCCGCACATCTTTTCCTCTGTGCGCCGCGCAGTCTCGTCGATCGCGTCGCCGTACCCGGTCAAAGCCGAAAACGGCGCGAACTGCGCCGCCCTGTCGCGCATCGACATGTGCTTTCTTACCGCCGACTGCTTATGCGGCAGATCGATTATATCCCTGTACTTGTCCGACACTTTTATCTCCCCCACATCATAGGTCACTTTTTGTGACCGCCTATCTGTCCGTTGCGCTCCCTCGCCGTCGCGCCGTCCTCGTAATCGAGTCCGCGCAAGATGGCGTTCTTGCCGAATCGCCTCCGTATGCTCAAGACGGCCTCCTGACGGCTCCGCTCACGCTCGAGTTCGAATCTCTCCTTCTCACGCTCGCGCGCCTCCGCCTCATTGTCGGTGAGAAACGACAGCTGCTCGGGCACCCCGTTGTCCTCCGCTTCATCCTCCGGCACAAGACCGGCAACGCATATATTGATGTTCCGTATCAGCAGCTTTTTGTCGACGACTCTGTCGAACAGCTCTGTTGCCGCGCCTTCGATAACGGAACCTGCGGACGTGTGCCTTTTCAGTCTCTGCGTGCCGTGCGCATGCTTCGGCACCTCCCGCCCGTATCTGTCCGTGACCGTCATGCCCCGGTACCGCAGCGCGACACTCGGGTCCTTCATGTTCGCGCTGTCGTATCCGACAGTCACCACTATCTGATCCGTGACGAGCTTTTTCTCGATAAGATCGTACGCGAGCGCATCTGCCATCTCCCGCACCACGACTCTCGCCTTTTCGAACGTGTACGGCTCCGACAAGACCTGACCCGAACTGAGACTGCTGCTTTCCGGTCTGTACGATTTTATGTCCGCTATCGTGACCGGCTCCCATCCCCACGCATGGTCTATCAAAAGCTCCGCGTTTACGCCGAACAGCTTATACAGCCTGTCCTCCCCGTACCGCGAAAGCGACATCCGCGCCACGTCCCCCATCGTGAACATACCGTTCGCCTCGAGCTTTGACGCTGTCCCGTGCCCGACGCGCCAAAACGACGTCAGCGGTCTGTGCTCCCACAGCTTTTCGCGGTACGAGTGCTCGTCGAGTTCCGCTATCCTCACCCCGTCCTTGTCGGCAGGCATTTTCTTCGCCACAATGTCCATCGCTATCTTGCACAGATAGAGATTCGTGCCGATGCCGGCTGTGGCCGTTATGCCCGTAGTCGCGAGAACGTCGCGTATCATCGTCATAGCAAGCTCGCGCGGCGTCATGCCGTATTTCTTCAAATACGCAGTGGCGTCGATGAACACCTCGTCGATGCTGTAAACATGGATGTCGGCGGGGGAGACGTATTTCAGATACACCTGATAAATGACGGTGCTGTATTCGATGTAGTACGCCATCCTCGGCTTCGCGACGATGTAATCGAGCGCGAGCTCGGGACGGCGCCTAAGCTCACCGATATCGCTCGATTTACCTGTGAATGTTCCGTGCGGCGTTCTCGCTCGTCTCTCGGAGTTTATCTCCTTTACCTTTTCGACGACCTCGAACAAACGCGGACGTCCCGGTACGCCGAGCGATTTCAGCGACGGTGTGACGGCGAGGCATATCGTCTTCTCCGTCCTCGACAGATCGGCGACGACGAGATTTGTCGTCATCGGGTCGAGCCCACGCTCGCTGCATTCGACCGACGCGTAATACGACTTGAGGTCTATCGCTATATACGTTTTTTCCATATGCATAACAGCCTTTCATATCCTGCCGCAAGCCGCGTAAAACGGACCCGCACACGTGTCCCGAACAATCGGCAAAATGTCGGATATTAGAACTTATGTTCTCCCGCACGCCTTAAAAAAAGAACCGGCGTTCAAAATGACTGCTCCGGCGGCTTTATCTCCGCTTCGCCTCGACGAACCATCTGCCGTTTTCCTCGTCATACAGAAACGTCGGCTTGCCGCATATCTGTACCGTATACCGTATCCCCATGCCGCCGACCTTCGTAGACGCAGCGCGGCAGCTGTGTATGACGCGGTCTATCTCATACTTTTCCCCGTTTTCAAACGTTATCAGATTCGGCCGCGCAGAGCCGTCCACCTTGTGCGTGACCTCCACCTCAACATAAACCTTTCTTCTCGCTGCATCCATACTGTGCGCCTCCGTATAAGAACATTCGTTCTTTGCCTGATATGATCATACCACATAAAAACGATAAATGCAATATGTCGGCGCAAATATGTCGGAAAATAGAACGTGTGTTCGTCAAGTGCATCGTCAGAAAGTCTTATATCTTGACTTGCGCCTGTAAAAATGGTAATATGCAGCTATGAGGACAGCGTTTTCGGCAGTCATATAGACGCA
Organism: uncultured Clostridia bacterium; assembly: GCA_947624945.1. Lineage (GTDB taxonomy): Bacteria > Bacillota > Clostridia > Oscillospirales > CAG-272 > DTU064. Next base: position 18,792 of record CANQMJ010000026.1, read on the forward strand.
GCACGACAGCGGTGCCGGGATGCGGCTCAAATCCGAAAAACAGTCATATTTTATAATATCCGAAAGGACGGACATAATCATGCTCAAAAACATACCGCCTATAATATCCCCCGAACTGATGAAGGCTATGATGGAGATGGGTCACGGCGACGAAATAGTCATCGCCGACGGCAACTTCCCCGCCGCAAGCGTCGGCGCATGCAAAAATGCCGTCGTCGTCCGCGCAGACGGTCACTCCGTGCCCGCGCTGCTCGACGCGATTCTCACCTTCATGCCGCTCGACCAATACGTCGAAAAGCCCGTCGCGCTCATGAGCGTGTGCGACGGCGACGACATAGTCCCGACTATCTGGGACGAGTACCGCACGATTCTTCAAAAGCACTCGCCCGACAACTGCGGGATAGAAATGATCGAGAGATTCGCGTTTTACGAGCGCGCAAAAAACGCATACTGCATCGTCGCGACCGGCGAGACTGCGGTCTATGCAAACATACTTTTGAAAAAGGGCGTTGTAAAATAGCGGACAACAGCGCAAGCTGCCGTCGGCGACATTATTTTTCACGTACAAAAGCGTCTGCCATGAAGCAGGCGCTTTTGTTACGATCCGTGCTGCACTATCGGATAAAAGCGCTTTACGCCGTCACCTTGACGGCGAAGCTGTCGGTCTTGGTTTTGCCGTCAAATGTAACGGATGCGGTCACCGTCGCGATGCCCTCGCCGACAGGCGTGACGACGCCGTCCTCGTCTACCGTCGCCACCGACGTGTCCGTGACGGAGAACTTTACCGCTGCCGTTTTCAAATCGACAAAGCTCTGGTCGTTACAGCTTGCCGTCAGCTCTGTTTTGAGCCGCTCGTTTTTCGACAGACTCATGACGTGACCGTTTGGTATCGCCGTGACTGCGAAGATCTGCTTTTTGAGCGTGCCTTTCAGCTCAAACCCGGCGGTCATGGCCTCGCACGCTTTGCTGTCCGCGCCGACCTCGATCACATATTTTCCCTCGTCGAACGTCTCGCATGCGTTTTCGCTGTCCCAGTACCAGAGATCGGAACAGTCGAGCTCGAGCGTCACGCCCGCCTTTTTGCCTGCCTCAATGAATATCTTTTTGAACCCTTTGAGACGCTTTCTCGGACGGTTGTTTTCGTCCGCGTTCGGAGACACCGCATACATCTGCGCGACTTCGCCGCCGCATGTTTTGCCGACGTTTTCGACGTCGAACGTGACGGTAATCGTGTCGTTCGGCGTGACGGAGCTGCGGCTGATCTTCAGATTTGAATACTCAAACTTCGCATACGACAGACCGTACCCGAACGGGTATGCGACGTCTCCCGTGAAATATTGGTACGACCTGCCCTTGGTTTCCGCGTTCGGACGTATCGTGTAGTCCTTGATATCGGCAAGATCGTCCACCGACCTGTACCATGTGAACGGCAGTTTGCCGCTCGGGTTCGCCTCGCCGAAAAGAATTCTTCCGGCGGCATTTCCCTGCGCCTGACCGTTGTACGTCGACCACAGTATCGCGCGCACGCTGCCGCGGAATTTTTCGACGTTGACCTCGCTGACGGCCTGAATGTAGACCGCGATGTTTTTGTTCAGCTCCGCCGCGCGGTTTATCATCTCCGACTGCCTGTTCGGAAGATCGAGCGTGTAGCCGTCCGTCTCCTCGAAGTAGCCGTTTTCGCCGGGTCTTGTCCCCGCAAAGAACACGACTGCGTCGGCAGAGCGTATCTGCTCCTTTTCCTGCTCGGAAAATTCCACCGACGTCGGGACCTTCGTCATGACGATGTAGATGTCCTCGGACGTATAACCGCCTCCGATCGCGGCGTTGAAATCGTAGCTCTTGTAGTTCTTCCAGCCGCCCGTGCTGCCCTCGCCGTCGACGGTCCCGAGAAGCGGACCGTTCACGGGGTCGCCGGCCCTTATCTCTATCCGCGTCGGCGGAACGCCGCCGTCACCCGACATCTGAGTCGAGAATTTAGCTGCTTTTCCGAAGTCGATGCTTCCTGCGCCGAACTTTATCCGGCATCCGCCCGCAGAGGCGAAGCCGATATTGCCGTCTCTGTCAAGGCGGCATGCGCTCGTTTCGGCGCACTTGGCGAAGTCGATCTCGCCGATCTTATCTCCCGCAGCGTCAAGCAGCGAGATGCTTTTCAGATTCATGAGGAACCGCCCCGAGCCGCTGTCCGAGCCGGGGATATACGTTATCTTCGCGTCGGGGTTTGCACGCAAAAGCGCGGATGTGATGCCGTCGATGGGCGTGCTGACGTTTATCGGTGCGTCCGTCGAGTAGTCGCCGAGCGTCACCTCTCCCGCGAGTCTGCCGATGACGACGAGATTTTTGACATTTCCCGAAAGCGGCAGCATACCGTCGTTTTCGAGCATGACGACAGCCTCGTCCGCCATATCCTCGGCGAGCTTTTTATGCGCTTCCGAATGTATCATGCCCGCGTACTGTCCGCCGCCGAAAATGCCGCCGTCGGGGTCGAACTCGCCCGTCGACATTCTCGCCGTAAACAGCCTGACGAGCGCTTTGTCTACGTCACGGTCAGAGAGAAGTCCCGCATCGACGGCGCGGCCGGTGTGCGGCGCAAGTATGACGCCGCAGTTGAGATCGATGCCGGCGAGTATCGCATACGCCGCCGTCTCCTTTTCGCCCCACACCTTATCGCCCCAGCCTTCGGGACGCCACGAATGATGAAAGCTGACGTCGTAGAGCGCCGAGCAGTCGGTGACGACAAATCCGCCAAAGCCCCACGTGCGGCGAAGCAGTCCGTCGAGTATCGGCTTATTCACCGACATCGGAACGCCGTTAACCGCGTTGTACGACGTCATGACCGACGACGCGCCCGCACGCTCGATCGCGCGGCGGAACGCCTCGGTGTAGTATTCGTGCAGGTCGCGGTCGTCTACGTTCGAGGAGCCGTTGTGGCGGTTCTGCTCGCTGTTGTTGGCGAGGAAGTGCTTGACCGTCGAGAGCGCCTTATATCTCCCCTCGTCGGCGTTGTAACCCTGAAATCCGCCGACGAACGCTTCCGCGATGCTGCCGCAGAGGTACGGGTCCTCGCCGTACGTCTCCTCCGCGCGTCCCCAGCGCGGGTCGCGATCCATGTTTATCGTCGGCGACCAGTAGTTGAGTCCGTGGTCGTTGCGGCGGCTGTTGAATTTCTCGCGCGCCTCGTCCGACATCGCGTACGCAGCCGTTTTTACAAGCTCCGGATTCCACGTCGATGCGATGCCGAGACCTGTCGGGAAGCTCGTC
>CANQMJ010000027.1 GCA_947624945.1 uncultured Clostridia bacterium
CGAGCTGACAGCGTCGGGCGTGTGCGAGGAGGACTGGGCGGAGTCGTGGAAGCAGTACTACCACCCCGTCCGCATCGGACGCATCGTCATCGTTCCCGCGTGGGAGCGGTTCGAGCCGAAGCCCGGCGACGTCATCGTAACGATGGACCCCGGCATGGCGTTCGGCACCGGCACGCATGAAACGACGCGGCTCGTCATCGGCATGATAGACAAGTACATGCGCCCGGGCGACCGCGTCCTCGATCTCGGCTGCGGCAGCGGAATTTTGTCTATCGCAGCGTCAAAGATGGGGGCGCGCGAGTGTTATGCGTACGACATCGACCCCGTCGCGGTCAAAGTCACACGCGAAAATATAAAGGACAACAGCGTTGAAAACGTGTTCTGCGACACGTCCGACCTGCTCGCGAACGTCGACAGAAGCGAGCGCTACGATCTCATCGTCGCGAACATAGTCGCGGACATTATCCTGCGCATGGCGGACGACGTCGGCGATTGCCTCGCGCCGAACGGCAAGCTCGTCGTGTCCGGCATCATCGACGAGCGCGCGGACGAGGTCGTCGACGCATTCCTTGCGCGCGGCTGGCACGTCGTCGAGATCGCGCACGAAAACGGCTGGTGCGCCGCCGTTCTCGATAAAAATATGTAATAAATGGAAATAGCGGGCGGTGTTGGGCATTTTTGCAGTCGCAATACCGTCCGTTTTTTCTGTTTTGGACAAAATGTTCGCATATTTATTGAATTTTAACAAAATAGGCTTTGACAAATAGTGTATTATGCTGTATAATAGTTTTGCAATAAGCGGAGGTGATCGCGATGCCGAGATTTTTTGCACAGTCGGCTCCCGAAAACGGCGTTTTCGTCATTTCGGGCGACGACGCGCGCCATATCGCGCTGTCGCTGCGGTCCGCCGTCGGCGACACCGTCTCCGTATGCTTCGACGGCGCCTCGTTCGAATGCTCGCTTTCCTCAATAGCCCCGACGCGCGTCGAGGCGCATGTTGTGCGCGAGGTATGCGAGCGGCGCGAGCTGCCGTTTGAGGTCACGCTGTTCGCGGCAAATCCGAAGGCGGGCAAGCTCGACCTCGTCGTGCAGAAGGCGACAGAACTCGGCGCGTCCGTGATAGTGCCGTTTTTGTCGGAGCGATGCGTCTCACGCCCCGACGCCGACTCCGCCGGCAAAAGGCGCAGACGGCTCGAAAAGATAGCGCTCGAGTCCGCCATGCAGTCGTGCCGCGAGGTCGTGCCGAAAATAGAGGATACGGTTTCGTTTGCCGATGCCGTGAAGTCAGCCGTGCGCGCCGATATTGCGCTTTTCGCGTATGAGGAGGAGCGTTGCGGCGTGCAGATGCGCGCCGCAGTCGCGGACAGACTGAAGTCCGCCCGCACCGTGTCGGTGATGACGGGTCCCGAAGGGGGATTTTCCCCCGACGAAGCCCGCCTTGCGTCGGACGCGGGCATGACGGTCTGCGGACTCGGCAGACGTACCCTGCGGTGCGAGACGGCGCCGCTCTATATGCTCTCCGCTCTCGGCTACGAGGCGGAGATGTGACTATGCTATTATTTATTTTTACATAACGATGTAGGAGAAAACCCATGCCAAACAGACTGTTTCAAAGAGTGATCCATCAGATGAAGGACGCCGTGAACGGCGTCATCGGCGTGATCGACGAGACGGGCGCCGTCATCGCGTGCAGCGATTTGTCACGCATAGGCGAGATCCGTCAGGGCATCAAGGAGGAGCTGTCGTATTCGTCGGAGAGCATCACCTCGGGCGGATTTACGTACCGCGCCATCGGCTCCGCGACAAAGACCGAATACATAGTCTTTGCCGAGGGCGAAGGAAAGGAAGCCGACAGGACAGCTATGCTCATTTCGATAGCGCTGTCCAATATCAAGAATCTGTACGACGAAAAGTACGACAAGACGTCGTTCATCAAAAATATCATTCTCGACAATATCCTGCCGAGCGACATCTATATCAAGTCGAAGGAGCTCCACTTCAGCACCGAGGAAGTCAGAGTCGCGATGCTGATACGCTTCATCTCCAAGACCGAGATGCTGCCCTACGACATCGTTCTGTCCATGTTCCCCGACAGGGCGAAGGACTACGTCATCAACGTCGGCGAGCACGACATCGTTCTCGTTAAGGAGGTCAAGCCCGGCGTCGACATACGCGAGATAGAAAAGCAGGCGAAGAACATCTGCGATACGATCTACTCCGAATTCTTCGCCAAGGTCGCCATCGGCATCGGAACGCCCGTCGACAACATCAAGGATCTCGCGCGTTCCTACAAGGAAGCGCAGGTCGCGCTCGAGGTCGGCAAGGTGTTCGACACGGACAAAAACGTCAACAGCTATGAAAATCTCGGCATCGGCAGACTGATATATCAGCTCCCGACGACGCTGTGCGAGATGTTCCTGCATGAAGTGTTCAAGGACGATTCCATCGACTTCCTCGACCGCGAGACGCTCATGACGATACAGTGCTTCTTCGACAACAACTTAAACGTATCCGAGACGTCGCGCAAGCTGTTCGTCCACAGAAATACGCTCGTATATAGGCTCGAGAAGATAAAGAAGCTCACGGGTCTCGATCTGCGCGAGTTCGACAACGCGATCACGTTCAAGGTCGCGCTGATGGTCAAGCGCTATCTCGTTTCAAAACCGGCAAAATTCTGAGAGTCAAAAAATGATCGAATTCAAAAATGTCGTCAAGACATACAAAAACGGTACGGTAGCGCTCAACGGCGTTAATCTGCACATCGACGACGGGGAGTTCGTGTTCCTCGTCGGTCAGTCGGGCGCCGGAAAGACTACGATAATGAAGCTGCTTTTGCGGGAGGAAAAGGTGACGTCGGGGAAGATAATCGTCGACGGCACCGACCTTTCGCGTCTGTCGTCGTTTCGCGTGCCGTACTATCGGCGCAAGCTCGGCGTCGTGTTCCAGGACTTCCGCCTTTTCCCGAAAAAGACGGTGTATGAGAACGTTGCGTTCGTGATGCACGCCGTCGGCGTGCCGTCGAAAAAGATACACAAGCGAGTGCCCGCGCTGCTCAAGACGGTCGATCTCGGCGACAAGGCGAGCTGCAAGCCCGACGAGCTGTCGGGCGGCGAGCAGCAGCGCGTCGCACTCGCCCGCGCCCTCTCCAATAACCCGAACATCATCATCGCCGACGAGCCTACGGGCAACATCGACCCCAAGATGTCGCTTGAAATAATGAATCTGCTCGTCAAGATAAACAAGCTCGGCAAGACGGTCCTCGTCGTCACGCATGAAAAGAGCCTCGTCGATTACTATCAGCAGCGCGTCATCACCATCGACCACGGTCTTGTGAGCGAGGACAGGGTGGGAGGTATGTTCGAATGAAGCATTACAAGCCCACCTACTTCGTCGGTCAGGCGTTCGCGGGTATATGGCGCAACGGCGTCATGAGCTTCGCCTCGATCGCCGTTTTGATGAGCTGTCTTGTCGTGCTCGGCAGCTTCGCGCTGCTCGTCGTCAACATCAACGCGAACCTCGACGATCTCGGTCTGATGAACGATATAATGGTGTTCCTCGACTACGATATGGAGGAGGACGCCATCGTAAACGTCGAGCGGCAGATAAAGAGCATACCGGGTATCGGAGACGTTGAAAGGATAACTGCCGACGAGGGCATGCGCTCGCTGATGGACAAGGCGGGCGACAACGGCTCGCTTTACGAGCCGTATCTCGAGGATAATCCGCTGTCCGATTCGTTCCGCATCACCTACGTCGACGGGTCGAAGCTCATCGACATCGAGTACAATCTGAATCAGATCGAGGGCGTGCGCAAGATAAACGACCAGCGCGACCTCGCGCTGAAGGTGCAGTCGCTCAAAAACGGCGTGATGCTCATATTCTCGTGGTTTTTGATCGTGCTGTTCATCGTCAGCATATTCGTCATAATCAACACCGTCAAGCTGTCCGTGTACTCGCGCAAGACGGAGATAATCATAATGCGCTACGTCGGCGCGACGGGGTTGTTCATTTCCCTGCCGTTCATAATCGAAGGCGCGATAATCGGTCTTATCTCGAGCGTTATCGCATATATAGTCGAGTATTTCCTCTACGGTTATATTCAGTCCTCGCTCGTGAATCTCGCCGGCATCGTGCGCATTCTGCCGATGTCGGAGGTCGCGCCGCTCGTGCTTATCGGCTTCATCGGCGTCGGCGTCGTTACGGGCATCATAGGCAGTACGATTTCGCTTTCCAAGTACACGCGCGAATGAGCGCATATACGCATACAGTTTATTCCGAGGGGGTGACGTCGATATGTACAAGTTAAAAGTCTCATCTTACCTGCGCGCAGCCGCTGCCGCAGTCGCAGCGGCGATACTGTCGGCATCGCTCGCGTTTCCCGTTTCGGCTGAGATAACGCAGAAGGACAGGGACAAATATGAAAACAACAAAACTGTCCAAGGATATAACGACGACATAGCCGCATATGAGCGTCGTCAGCGCGAACTGCGCGACGAGCTCAAGTCCCTCGGCAACGATATCGACGACGCCGTCGAGAAGAAGGACGCATACGACGAGCTCATCGAGGTGACGGAAGGAAAAATAGCCGCGACCGAGGCGCTTATAGCCAAGTACGAGGAAGAATCGTCGTCGCTCGCCGATGATATAGCCGAGGGCGAACAGAAGTCGGCGGAGCTGTACGAGCAGATAAAGGAGCGCATACGCGTCTCGTACGAGTCGAACGGGAGCGCGACGTATCTCGAGCTTTTGTTCGGCGCCGAGAGCTTTTCGGAGCTTGTCGCCGGCATCGACAGCGCCGTTCGTCTTATGGAGTACGACACGTCGCTGATGAAGTCCTACAACGATACGGTAGCCGATCTTGAAGATGACAAGGCGGAGAGCGAGGAAAATCTGCGCCGCCAGTCCGAGCTGCGCGAGCAGCTCGCGGACGAGAAAGAGGACGCGGAGGAGCTGCGCGCCGAGTGCGAATCGCTTATCGCCAAGCTGACGAAGGACGAAGCCGACGCGAAGGCGCTCATCAAGGAGTTCGACGAAAAGATAGACGAAGCGTCGAAAAAGCTCGACGCGTATATCGAGGAGCTCATCAAACGCGAAGGCATAAAGCAGTCCGTCGCCGAAGGCGAGTTCATGTGGCCGCTGCCGACGAAGTACACGAACATAACGTCGACGTTCGGTCCGCGCGTCGACCCGTTCGGGTCGGGCACGATAGCGGGTCACGGCGGCACGGACATATACTGTCCGAAGGGTACCGACGTCTACGCGTCCAATAACGGAAAGGTCCTGCGCGCCGAGAAGGATTCGAGCTACGGCAATTACATCCTGCTCGACCACGGCGGCGGCATATACACGCTCTACGCGCATTGCAGTCAGCTGCTCGTAAAAGTCGGCGACACGGTGAAAAAGGGCGACGTTATAGCGAAATCGGGCGACACGGGCCACGTCACGGGACCGCATCTGCACTTTGAGGTGCGCGAGAACGGCAAGCGCGTCGACGCAATGGGATATGTGAAGAAACCGTAAAGGAGCTTTTGTCATATGCAGGATAACGAAATCATGACCGTGGACGTTGAAAGGGGCACGCGCAAAAATGCGCGGCATAACGTTTTACGCCGCGTCGTATGCGCGACGCTCGCGCTTTCAATGGCGTTTTCCGGTCTGTTCTTTTTCCGCGGCGGCTCCGCGGTCTCCGTCTACGCGGCGAAAAAAGAAGATCTCGAAGAATTCAAGAACAATTCGAACGTAAAGAAAATACAGAGCAACATCTCCGATCTCGAAAAGAAACAGAAAGAGATAAAGGAAAAGATGTCGAGCCTCAACGACTCCGTCGACGATATCCTCGAGAAAAAGTCGTACTACGAGGAGCTTGAGGAGATAACGTCGAACAGCATCGCCGAAACGGAAAAGCTGATAGAGGAATACAGCGCTCAGATAGAGGCGCTGTCCGACTCGATCGACACTAACGTCAAGGACAGCGAAGACCTCTACGAGCAGACGAAGGAGCGCATACGCATCGCGTATGAGTCCGGAGGCGGCGCAACGTATCTCGAACTTATATTCGGCGCAGAAAGCATCACCGACTTCCTCATCGGGCTCGACAACGCCGTGCGCCTGCTCGACTACGACACGGCGCTCATGCAGTCTTACAAGGACACAAAGGAAGTCCTCGAAGAAGAACGTCTCATACAGGAGCAGAATTTAGCCGATCAGGAAGCGGCGAAGGAGTCACTCGAGACGCAGAGAGCCGACGCCGCCGCGATCGTCAAGGAGAGCGAGGACGAGCTTGCAAAAGTAAAGAACGACATAAAGAAAAACGAGGAGATGCTCGAAAAGAACGAGAGCGATCTTCAGGCCGCCGCGAAGCGTCTTGACAGTGTCATAGAGGAGCTTATAAAGCAGCGCGGCGTGACGCAGAAGGTCGCCGAGGGCGAGTACATGTGGCCGCTGCCGACGAAGTACACGACGATAACGTCCAGCTTCGGACGCCGCAAGGACCCGTTCGGCTCCGGCAAGATAGGCAATCACACCGGCACCGACATCTATGCCCCAAAGGGCACGAGCATATACGCGTCAAATAACGGCACCGTCGTCAAGGCTGAGAAAGATTCGAGCTACGGCAACTACGTCCTCATCGACCACGGCGGCAACATATACACGCTTTACGCTCATGCGTCAAAGCTGCTCGTCAAGGTCGGCGACAAGGTCAAAAAGGGCGACGTCATAGCCGAGGTAGGTATGACCGGCAGCGCTACCGGGTATCATCTTCACATAGAGTTCCGCGAGGGCACAAAGCGCGTCGACGCTATGGGATATCTGAAAAAGCCGTAATATTTTCACGTTCACGAGGCATATACTGAACAAATGAAGAAAAAATTACCAATCTGGGTGACATTCGCCGTCGGCGTGCTGACGGCGATAATCACGTTTCAGATAACGTATGTTGCGATAGATTCGTCCTATGACAGGCGCGAGAAGGACGTCTCCGACATAGTTTTGAAGCTTGAGGAGATAATGGACATCTATCACACCTCCTATATCGGCGAGCTCGACGAGTCGAACGCCGTCGAAAACGTCGTCAACGGCTACGTCGTCTCCGTCGACAAGTACGGGCGGTACATGACCGAGGAGGAGTACGCGGACATGATGACAGACTATGCGGCGCAGCTCGTCGGCATAGGCATACACATCATATACGACGCAGATGACGCTGTTATCGAGGTCGTCAACGTCATGCCGGGCTCGCCGTCCGAAAAGGCGGGACTCGCATTCGGCGACAGGATAGCCGCCGTCGACGGCGAAAGCGTCGCCGAGCTCGGATATCAGCCTGCCGTCGACCGCGTGAAGGGCGCCGTAGGCACGACTGTGACGCTCACGATAGAGCGCGGGAGTGAGACGTTCGACGTCGGCGTCATGCGCGACACGTTCACGGAGCAGACTGTCATACACCGCGTGACGGACACGTCGCCCGAAATAGGCTATGTCCGCATACTCAGCTTCGACAGCGGTACGCCGGCGCAGTTCAAGTCGGCAGTAGAGGAGCTGCAAACGCAGGGCTGCACTTCCCTTGTGCTCGATGTGCGCGGCAATCCGGGCGGACTGCTCGATTCGGTCGTGGAGATACTCGACTACGTTCTGCCCGAGGGTCCGATAGTCCGTCTCATCGACGCTAATGACAAGGTCGAAACGATAGAGTCAGACGCGGACGCGCTCGATATGAAGCTTGTCGTCATATGCGACGCGAACACCGCGAGCGCGGGCGAGCTTTTCACGTCCGCTATCAAGGATTACCACTACGCGACAGTCATAGGCACCGTGACGTACGGCAAGGGCACCGTGCAGAGCATCCGCCGTCTCCCCGACGGCGACGCGCTGTCGTACTCGTACAAGATGTACGACCCGCCGTATTCGGACAATTACGAGGGCATCGGCGTCACACCCGACATCATCGTCGAGCAGGACGGCGAGGCAAAGAACGTCAATATTTTCAAGCTGACGGAAGAAACAGACACGCAGCTTCACGCCGCTATTGCGGAATTATTAAAATAAGGAGTCAACCACCATGGCAGAGAACACGAAAAAGCAGCATTATACCGAGGAGGGCTTCAAGGCCCTGACAGACGAGCTCGAATACCTCAAAAACGTGCGCCGCAAGGAAGTCAAGGACGCGCTCGCGAGCGCGCGTTCATACGGCGACCTGTCCGAGAACAGCGAATATGACGAAGCGAAGGACGAGCAGGCAAAGGTCGAGGGGCGCATAAGCGAGCTCGACGCGCTCATCAAAAACGCCATCGTCGTTCACGAGGCGGAGGTCGACGAAAGCGTCGTCAGCGTCGGCGCGAATGTGCGCGTCTACGACGAAACGTACGAGGAGGAACTCGAATACAACATCGTCGGCTCGAACGAGGCGGACGCCTTCATCGGCAACATCTCCGATCAGTCCCCCATCGGCTCGGCTCTCATCGGCAAGCGCGCCGACGACGTCGTTGAGGTGACGGTGCCGGACGGCTCGGTCATAAAGCTGCGCGTGCTCGAGGTCAAGAGGACCCGTACCGCGGGATAACTATTCCATACTGCAAGGATACGATAAAACAATGGACAACGAGAATATAAATCAGGTAAACGAAACCGAAAACGAGGAATCTCTCTCGCAGGTTTTACAGATACGGCGCGACAAGCTGGCATCGCTCAAGGACGAGGGCCGCGACCCGTTCACGATAACGAAGTATGAGGTGACAGCTTACACGACCGACATCGCGAACGATTTCGAGGCGATGGAGGGCAAAAGAGTCCGCATCGCGGGGCGCATGATGAGCCGCCGCGACATGGGCAAGGCCAACTTCATCGACGTCATGGACGGCAAGGGGCGCATACAGTGCTACATCCGCGTCAACGACGTCGGCGAGGAGACGTTCGAGCAGTACAAGCGCTGGGACATCGGCGACATCATAGGCGTCGAGGGCGACGTTTTCCGCACGAGACGCGGCGAGATTTCGATCCACGCGTTCAGCGTGACGCTTCTGTCGAAGTCGCTTCTTCCCCTCCCCGAAAAATTCCACGGTCTGCGCGACACCGATCTGCGCTACCGTCAGCGCTACGTCGATCTTATCGTCAACCCCGAGGTCAAGGACACGTTCGTCAAGCGCTCGCAGATAATCGCGGGAATACGCGAATATCTCGACGAGAAGGGATTTTTAGAGGTCGACACGCCGATACTTACGCCGTTTGAAATAGGAGCTGCGGCGCGTCCGTTCAAGACGCATCACAACACGCTCGACATGGACATGTTCCTGCGCATCGAGACCGAGCTTTATCTGAAGCGTCTCATCGTCGGCGGCATGGACCGCGTCTACGAGGTCGGGCGCATTTTCCGCAACGAGGGCATGGACACGCGTCACAATCCCGAGTTCACTACGGTCGAGCTTTACCAGTCGTTCACCGACTACAAGGGCATGATGGAGCTCGTTATGGAGCTTTATCCGAGGCTCGCCGAGAAGGTCTGCGGCTCGACGACGGTCACGTATCAGGGCGTTGAGATCGATCTCGGACACTGGGAAAAGCTGACGATGGCGGAGTCGGTGAAAAAGTATTCGGGCGCCGACTATTACGCGTGGGCGACGGACGAGGACGCGAGAGCTGAAGCGGAGCGTCTCGGCGTGAAGGTCCCCGCCGACGCGACGAAGGGCACCGTTTTAGCGGAGCTGTTCGACGCGTTCGTCGAGGACAAGCTCGTGCAGCCGACGATCATATACGATTATCCCGTCGAGAACAGTCCGCTCGCGAAGCGCAAACCGGACGAACCCGCGTTCACGGAGCGGTTCGAGTACTTTATCTGCTGCTCCGAGATGGGCAACGCGTTCTCCGAGCTTAACGACCCTATCGACCAGCGCGAGCGGTTCGAGCGTCAGGTCGCGGCGAAGCGCCGCGAGGACCCGAACACGACGGCGCGCGTCGATGAGGATTTCGTCACCGCGCTCGAATACGGTATGCCGCCGACGGGCGGTCTCGGGTTCGGCGTCGACAGGCTCGTGATGCTGCTCACCGACAGCGCGTCGATAAGAGACGTGCTGCTCTTCCCCACAATGAAAAATATCGACTGAAATATGTAATAAGTTGCAATCATGGGCAGAAGAAAAAATAATCCGAATGTAGTGCAAGAGTTGATCGACGGAAGATGGACAATGCCTCAAGATGAGTTTGAAGAAAAATATTATTCCTTAAGCCGCAGTGATATGTCTAAGGTTGCAGAGGCTATTCACGGTATGGAATCGGAACTCATGAATAATACTTTGTTAGATGATGACGATGACGGCGACGATGACGATGATGAAAGTTTAAGTGCCGACGACGCTGCTCTAATTTGGGCTTCTAATGGTAAAGATGAGGATTATATGTTCGGATATTCAGAGAGCGAATTGGAAGAAGCTTTCTAATTTTCGATGAATTAATTTGCCGGTTATTAAAATTCTGTTCAATGTGAAAAAGGAGAAATGATTATGATGGAAATTAAAGTGAACATCAATAATGATGAACTGTATAATGCAGATCAAGCAGTTGAAAGATTTATAAAAAATCATGGAGCAGAACTTAACGAAGATGAGCATAAAGAACTAAGACATCTATTACAGAATAGGGCAAAAGCATTGTCTAAGGTTCTTGGCACAAAAGTTAGCAGCATTGCAGACGATGATAAAAAATAATCATTTAATGTCGGGAGGCGCAGTTATGAGAAAGTGCATAGTTGCGGAGAGGAAATGAAAGAGGACTTCACGTTCACCGGCGGTTACGGGAATGTGATCCGCAAGAAGGGCTTGACGGGCAAAGCCGCTTATCCGAAAGCGGCGGTGTGTCCGAAATGCGGCGAGGTCTCCATTTATTTAGACGAAGAGCAGCTCAAAAAGCTGAACAAGTAGTTCCGAATTTCAGTCCCCCGGGAGCGCCGCTCCCGGGGGACTGCTTTTTTATATGGCACACGCGATCATCTCGTCCATCTGTCGATATTATCGACCTGATCCTGAATCATTCCGGCATCGTTCCCAAGCAAAAAAGTGAAACATATCTGCTGCAGTAAAACTCCCCTCTTCACTCGGGGCATCTTCCGTTTTTTTCAAATTGCTTGTACCGTCAGCCTTAAACGACCGTCATTTACCTGCATTTTTTCTGCTTCTTTTACTGCGCCGCATTTGTGATACATGCAGAAATATAAGACTCGCTTTCGGCAGTTTTCTCTGCCGATCTGCAGTCATGCACCTGACGTTGTTGTTTATCATCGTCACTTATCACGAAATCGGTGTTCGGCATTTGTCGTTTAATTTTCGGCAAACGCCGCGAACGCTTTATTCTCTCCCGATGTAGTCGTAGTACGCCTGCTGCATCGCCTTGAGGCTCCGCTGCCGTATCAGCACTATGTCACCGGTGGCGAGGTAAAACGACCTGTCGACCCTGACTATGTAGTCCATGTTCACGATGAAGCTCTGCGAGCACCGCAAAAACCGTTTGTCCGTGAGCTCGTTCTCTATCTCGTCGAGCCGCTTATATATATTGTATGATCCGCCGCTTCTGCAGTGCAGGACGCAGCGGTTGTTGCTGCTCTCGACGTAAAGTATCTCGCGCAAAAGGACTCTGTGTACCGAGCCGCGCTGCCTTATCGCATAGCTCTGCTCATCTATATTCTTAAAGACCCTGCCGAGCACATCGGAGAGCCTTTCGACGGTCGCCGGCTTGAGTATGTACCCCGCCGCGCCGACGTCGTAGCCGTCGATGGCGAAGTCCGACGTTGCGGTCAGGAATACTATCGCGCCGGTGTAGCCCGACTCGCGCAGCTTGCGCGCCACGTCAATGCCGAGGTGATCCTGCATATATATGTCGAGTAAGACTATGTCGAACCATTCGCCCTCGCGCATGTCGTCGAGCAGCACGAGCCCGTTTTCATAAGGCGTGACCGCCGGGACCGGCTTTACCCCGTCGCGTTCGAACATCCTCGAAAGCAGCGTGCATACGATCTCGCGGTCGATGGCATTGTCGTCACAAACAGCTATATTCATGATCTGTTCATTCACCCTCGATTTTATAAAGCAGGAAATTATGCAAGAAATCCCACTGTAACTAATATATTCATTTTATCACAAATGCTTCAAAAGTCAATATCCGACAAATATTTTTTTCATATTATTCCATATTGCACAAAGGATCGGGACATCAAATCTTTTACCGATACGTTTTTGCCGTTTGTGTAATTTACCACTTTACTAATTGCCGATTTTGTTGTAAAATGTATTATAGACCATTATGTAATGTTTTGCGGGAGCGGATATAAATGAAGAAACGTAAATTGACGAATGAAGAGGTAAGCTCGCTCTGCGAAGGTCTGGCGCTTCAGATACATGCCGGCATCGTAGTCGGCGACGGACTGTCGCTGCTCGCGGAGGAGGAGACGGACGGTGCGCGCAAGGCGATTTTGACCGAAATGGCAAACAAGGTCGACGACGGCGCCGCGCTCGCCGCGGCGATGAGGGAGACGGAAGCGTTCCCGGACTATGTGTGCGGACTGCTCGATGTCGGCGAACGCGCCGGACGCACCGAGGAGGCGCTGTCCGCGCTCGCGCGCCACTACGAGGACCGTACGAGGCTCGACAGACGAATTAAGTCAGCGCTCCTTTACCCGGCGATACTTCTCGTCATAATGCTCGCCGTGATAGTCATACTGCTCGTGCAGGTGCTTCCTATATTTAATGAAGTCTACGAGAACCTCGGCGGCAGCCTTACCGGCATCGCGGGCGGACTGCTTTCGCTCGGTCAGGCGCTCGACCGTGCGATGCCCGTGCTCTGCGTGCTGCTCGGCGTCGTCGTCGCGTTCATGGTCGTGTTCGCCGCGTCGCCATCGTTCCGCGACCGCGTGATGTCGGTGTGGAGACGCACGATGGGCGACCGCGGCGTCTCGCGCAAGATAAACACCGCGCGTTTCGCGCAGTCTCTGTCGATGGGACTGTGCAGCGGGCTCCCGATAGAGGACGCGCTGACGCTGTCGTCGTCGCTGCTCGAGCATGTCCCGTCCGCGAAGTCGAGATGCGACGACTGCATAAAGCGTCTCGAGGACGGCGAGCCGCTCGCCGCCGCGATGAGAGAGTCCGAGGTCCTGCCGCGCACCGAATGCAGGCTGCTTGAGATCGGTCTGCGCAGCGGCTCCGGCGACAACGCGATAGAACAAATAGCGAGAAGACTGTCCGAGGACAGTGAGACTGCGCTCGAGGAAAAGGTCGGGCAGGTCGAGCCCGCGCTCGTGATGGTGACGTCGATACTTGTCGGACTGATCCTGCTCTCTGTGATGCTGCCGCTCATGAACATCATGACGGCGATAGGATAACGGCGGTGCTGATATGAGAAAGAAAAAGCGTATCGGCGGCGCGTTCCGCGCGGTCGGACTGCCGCTGTTGATCGTAACGGTGCTTGTCGCGTTTTTCACCGGCATATCGGGACTTCGCGGCGGCAGCGAGGACGAGGACAAACGCCACCTTGAGGAATCCATACGGCGCGTCGCCGCCGCGTGCTATGCCGCGGAGGGGATATATCCGCCGACGATAGATTACATGAAGGAGCACTACGGTCTTATAGTCGACGAGGACAGATACACTATAGACTACATAATATTCGCGTCGAATCTTATGCCGGATTTTACGGTGCTCGACAATAACAGTCCAAAAAAATGATAAATTCGGCGATCGGAGGTGAGTTATACGGCACGTATCAGGGGCGAAAAAAAGCATGAGATAAGCGGACTGTTCGCGCTTTTGCTGTTCGGCGTGTTCGCGGTATGTATACTGTCGGTTCTTCTGACTGGCGCCGACGTGTACCACAAGCTCACCGAGAGGGACAGAGACACATACGACAGACGGACGTGTACGCAGTATATCGCAACAAAGGTGCGTCAGGCGCCGTCGGGCGCTCTTGTCGGCGTCGACGATAAGAGCGGCGTTCAGTCGGTCATACTTTACGAAGAAATAGACGAGATAATGTTCGAGACCCGCATCTACTGCTATGACGGCTGGCTGTGCGAGCTGTTCACATGGTCGGGGCGGGATTTCTATCCGCAGGACGGCGAAAAGATACTCGAGGCGAGCGATATGTCGGCGTCGATCGTGGACGGCATGCTGAAGGTCGATATAACGAACAAGGCGGGCGAAAGCTCGCATATCGAGCTTTATCTGCGCGGAGACGGGGAGGTGAGCGCCGAATGAGGAGCAAAGCGCCGCTCGCGCTGATGGAGCAGACTGTAATGATACTCGTATTTGCGCTCGCCGCGGCACTGTGTCTGCGCGTGTTCGTTTGGTCGAGTCAGATGTCGAGGCACATCGAGGCGCGCGACCGCGCCGCAGTAGAGGCACAGTGCGCGGCAGAAATAATAAAGTGCGAGGGCAGCGGAGGCGGCAGCGCCGCGGACGTGCTCCGCGCCGCGTCGGGCAAAGTCGGCGGCACATACGACGGCGGCACGCTTCGCGTTAACTATGACGGCGAATGGGAGCACACAGACGGCGACATCAGCTTTTGCCTTGAAGCATCGCCCGCAGATACCGACGTCGACGGACTCGCACTCGTTTCGGTCAGCGTCAAGGACGCGGACGGAAACGTGCTCTTTGAGATAGACGCCGCATGGCAGAGAACGGAGGCTGTCGACGAATGAACGGAGATAAACAGAAGTTTTCACCGCCGATGGTGGGCGGCAGCTCGCTGCTCGTCATATTTGCGATACTGTGCCTGACTATATTCGCGCTTCTGTCGCTGTCGACGGTACAGGCGGACGAAAGACTCGGCAAAGCCGCGGCGGACGCCGTCGTCGGCTACTATGACGCCGACAGGAACGCGGAGCTCATACTCGCGCGTCTCAGACACGGCGACGTTCCCGACACGGTAAAGCTCACCGAAACCGAAGTCGGCGTCACAGCCGAATACGCGTGCAGGATATCGGATACGCAGACGCTGTACGTGACGGTGAATTTCAACGGCGCGCTCGGCGACGAATATACGGTAACACGCTGGCAGGCGGTCTCGACCGCGCTGTGGCAGCCGGACGACGACATTAAGGTCTGGGACGGCGAATCATAATAAAAAAGGGGGACGGCAACACATGGAAATAACCGAATATCTTCGTCGGGCGGTCGAGGAAAACGCCTCCGACCTGTTTATAGTGGCGGGCGCGCCCGTAAGCTGCCGGATAAAGGGCGAAATATGCCATATCGGTGAAGAAAAGATGCTTCCGCAGGCGACAGAGGAGCTCATCACCGACCTTTATCGGAACGCGGGACGCGACATCAGCCTTTATATGGAGCGCGGCGACGACGATTTCTCGTTCGCCTTAGCGGGCATCGCGCGATTCCGCGTCAACGCGTACAGACAGCGCGGCTCGATGGCGGCAGTCGTGAGAGTCGTCGCATTCGACATACCCGACTGGCAGGACATGCACATACCGAAGCAGGTCATCGACCTCGCCGACGTCGACCACGGCATGGTGCTCGTGACGGGCACCGCCGGGAGCGGCAAATCGACGACGCAGGCGTGCATCATCAACCGCATAAATCAGACGCGCAGCTGCCATATAATCACGCTCGAGGACCCGATAGAGTATCTGCACCGCGACCAAAAGAGCATAATAAGCCAGCGCGAGATCGCGATAGACACCGAAAACTACCTGACCGCGCTTCGTTCGTGTCTGCGTCAGGCGCCCGACGTCATACTGCTCGGCGAGATGCGCGACCACGAAACTATCCGCACAGCTATGACGGCGGCGGAGACGGGACATCTTTTGATCGCGACGCTTCATACGAGCGGCGCCGTCAACACGATCGACAGAATAATCGACTCGTTCCCGCCGACACAGCAGGCGCAGATAAGGATACAGCTCAGCGCCGTGCTGCACACGGTCGTGTCGCAGCAGCTCATACCGAGCAAGACGGGCGGGCTCGTCCCCGCATATGAGATCATGCACATGAACAGCGCTATCAAGAGCATGATAAGAGACAGCAAGAGCCATCAGATCGACAACGCCATCGCGTCCGGCGGCAGCGAGGGCATGATCACGATGGATCAGTCGCTGTTGAACCTGTGCACGCAGGGGCTCATCGACAAGGACACGGCTCTCGGCTATGCCGTCAACCCCGAGCAGCTCAAGCGCAGAATGATGTAATGAGTAAAATCTGCATAAAGGAGATCGAACAGATATGGCTAAACGGTATATTTTTATCATCACAGCGGCAGCGTGCGCGCTCGCGGTACTGCTCGCCGGATGCTCGTCGGATAAAACCGGCGACAACGGCCAAGGCACCGCGGACACGTCGGACAATGTAAGCACCGCGGGTACGAGCGGCGCCGCGCAGACGTCGGCGGACGCGAACACATCGGACGCGGCGGACACTTCCGACGTCGTGACGGAGCCCGCCTCAGTATCGGTGTCCGATACTGAGGATACAACGCCGGACACGACCGAGACCGCGCCCGATACGACGGCGGAACCGATATCGGACGTGACGAACGAGCCTGACGAAAGCGAGACGGCGGAACCGCCGGAAACGACTGCTGCACCCGAGACGACCAAGGCACCTGAAACGACGAAAGCGCCCGAAACTACGAAGAAACCGGAAACAACGAAGGCTCCCGAAACAACGAAGGCGCCTGAGACGACAAAAGCTCCCGAAACAACGAAAGCGCCCGAAACAACAAAGGCGCCTGAGACGACAAAAGCTCCCGAAACAACAAAAGCACCTGAGACGACAAAAGCTCCCGAAACAGAAGCCCCTAAGCCGCCGGAAGGATATACTGACGCTGCACCGGTCGTCGACGGCAGCATGGGAAAGGAAGCCGACGCGCTCGAAAATTCCGCACCCGCGATGCCGACGTATGTCAAAACATCGCACCCGGGAACGCAGGAGGAACGCAGGACCGACGCCGTCATCGACTATTCGAACACAGCCGACGGATATGTTATGGTGCAGTATACGGGTTCGACGACGAACAGGCTCAAGGCTGTGATAAAGGGACCGAGCACGCAGTATAATTACGATATAAACGCGGGAGAATGGGTGTCTCTGCCGCTGTCCGACGGCAACGGCACATACGAAATAGGCGTATACGAGAACGCCGTCCCCGGCTCTACGAAATATGTCTCGATCGTAAAGAAGGGCATCAGCGTGACGCTCAAGGACGAGCAGGCGCCATTCCTTTACTCGAACCAGTATGTCAACTTCGAACCGGCTAAAAACACGGTAGCCAAGGCGGCGGAGCTCTGCAAGGGCATATCCGATCCGCTCAAGAAGGTGGAAGTGATATACAACTACGTCGTCAAAAACCTCACCTACGATAAGCAGAAGGCGGCGACCGTCAAGTCCGGTTATCTGCCGAACCTTGATAATGTCCTTTCCGAAAAGAAGGGCATCTGCTTCGACTATGCAGCGCTGATGACGGGAATGCTGCGCAGTCAGAACGTGCCGTGCAAACTCGTCGTCGGATATGCCGGCACCGCGTACCACGCGTGGATAAACGTCTGGTCAGCTCAGAACGGATGGATCGAGGGCGTCGTCTACTTCGACGGCGTGTCATGGCAGCGCATGGACCCGACGTTCGCATCGTCGGGCAATCAGAGCGACGCCGTCAAGAATTTCATCGGCGACGGCTCGAATTACACGCCCAAGTACTTCTATTGATTCGGTACAACACAATTGTTTCAAAGACCGCCGGCACGCCGGCGGTCTTTTCCTTATGGCGCGCGTCGGTGTGCGGCAAACTTCCCCGCCCCGCCCGCATCCGAGCACGCCCGTGCGTTATTCGGAGAAGCTGGGTTTCACCACACTTTTCACGAAACAAAAAGTAAAAATACATAAATTTGTGAAAAGTACTTGACAAATCACTAAATTTGTGGTATAATATAGGCAGTTAAGGGAGATGAAGCGTGTTGCTGTTTGCGCGGGCTCGGCGGAGGAGTCTGAGCACAGTTCACTCGCGGCACGGCAACTGCGCGGCAGTTCGTCGCAGAGTGCCGACCTGCGACACATTTCCGCTTCGCGAAAATGCCGTAATTGCCGCGAAAAAAGACGCGCTTTCGCGCATCTTTTTCGCTTGTAAAGTCAAGCCGCCTGACTTATTTTCCCTCGCCGTCCTTGCCGCTGTCCTTTTTGCGCGTCGCCTTGACTTTGTCCTTTATCTTTGAAAGACCGCGCTTTTTCTCACCGTCCCGCGGCTCCGGATCGGGGACGGGCGCGTACGCTTCCGTTTCAACGGGCAGTCCGCGCACGCGCAGCGCGTGCTCGACGAGCCGTTTCACTATGTAATACAGCGTCGCGAACAGCGGCACGCCGACTATCATGCCGAGGAAACCGAGCAGCTTGCCGAAGAGCAGCATCGCGACCGTGACGTACAGCGCCGTCATGCCCGTCGAGTTTCCGAGTATGCGCGGCCCGATTATGTTGCCGTCGACCTGCTGGAGCACGATTATGAAAATTATGAACAAAAGACACTTCGACGGCGAGACGAGCAGTATCAGAAACGCGCTCGGCACGGCGCCTATGAACGGACCGAACATCGGTATGATGTTTGTCACCCCGACTATAACGCTGACGAGCAGCGCGTACGGCATCTTCATTATCGACAGGCAGACAAAGCATAAAAGACCGACGATGAGGGAGTCGACGAGCTTGCCCGAGATGAATCCGCTGAATATACTGTTGACCTGATGCATCGCGTCGACAACGATGTCGTTGAAGCGCTTGTTGCGCGACACGGCGTAGAACAGCTTGCGCACCTGCGCGATGTAGCGCTCGTGGTCGAGGAGAAGATATACTGTGACTATGACGGCGAGCACAGTTCCGATGAGCGCGGAGCCGAACATCATGAGACTGCCCGTCAGCTTAGATACCGTATCGGCGATGTCGAGGTGATTCTTCACCCAATCTATGGCGTACGTTTCCGCCGACTCATATAGACCTAAAAGCTGCGAGGCGAGCTTGCTGTCCGATTCGAGGAATTGATTGAGCTTCCCGAGCTGCTCCTCTATCACCGGTATCTGCTTTTCTATTATCGACGGTATCGTCGCGATGCTCTCGATGAGCTGCGGCAGAATGAGCGCGAAGAACAGCGCCAAAATGCCGAACGTCGCGAGCATCGTCAGTATGACCGATACGACGCGCGCGAATTTGCCGAGCTTTTTCATGTGGCTCTCGAAAAATCTCTCCATCGGGAACAGTATGTATGCGACCGCGATGCCGGCGAAAACGGGCGTCAGCGCGTTCGCTATCGTTCCGAAGAATCCGCCGATGGCGGGGAGCCTGAACAAGAGAAAGAAGAACACGATAGTCGCCGACAGCGACAGAAATATCGTCAGCCCGAGCTTAAAAAACAGCTTGTTTTTATCTTTATCTTCCATTCAGTATCACCCTCTGTTTGATTATTTTGATCTCTGCGGTTTTTATAAGAGCGGCGCTATCGCCTTTATGACGGCGCCGAACGGACGGAGCCTCTTGTATCCGTCCCAGACCGTATCCTTTGTCACGACGCGGCACTTTTCCCTTGTCTTTTCAAAGTCGGCTTCGATGTCGGCGACGGCGGACGTGCCGTACATCCACGTCGCGCACTCGAAGTGATGGTACAGACTGCGGTAGTCGAGATTTATCGTACCGACGACGGCCTCCGCATCGTCGGAGACGAACACCTTCGCGTGTACGAAGCCGGGCGTGTATTCGAGTATGCGCACGCCGGATTCGAGCAGCGATTTGTAGTGCGTCTTTGCGAGCGCATACGGCGCGTTTTTGTCCGGTATGCCGGGCAGGATGATCTCGACGTCGACGCCGCGCTCCGCGGCGAATTTGAGCGCCGTTTCGAGCTCGCCGTCAAGGATGAGGTACGGAGTCATGATATGCACGTACCGCTTCGCGCGCTCGAGTATGCTCATGTAGACGCGTTCGCCGACCTTGTCGTTGTCGAGCGGCGAGTCGCCGAACGGCATGACGAAGCCGTGCGAATCGGTCTTGGGCGGCTCGGTCAGGCACTGGGAAAAGTCGGGGGAGCGCTCGTCTATGTTCCACATCTGCAAAAACATCAAGGTGAAGCTGCGGACGGCGCCGCCCGTTATCTTTACGGCGACGTCCTTCCAGTGACCGTGCTTGACTATTGCGTTGATGTACTCGTCGGCGAGGTTGACGCCGCCGTTAAATGCAACTTTGCCGTCGACGACGAGTATCTTTCTGTGGTCGCGGTAGTTGTAGTGCGTGGACACGACGGGCGACACCGGCGCGAACATCTTGCACTTTATGCCGAGCGCGGCGAGCCGCTTGGGGTAGTCGTGCGGCAGCGTCGAGAACTCGCACGTACCGTCGTACATCACGCGCACGTCGACCCCAGCCTTCGCCTTTTCGGCGAGCACGTCGAGGATGCGTCCCCACATGACGCCCTCCTCGATTATGAAATATTCCATGAATATGAAATGCTCGGCACCCGCGAGCGTTTCGAGCATAGACTCGAATTTCGCTTCGCCCGACGGAAAATATTTGACGTCCGTCGCGGTGTAAACGGGGTGACAGCCGCGTCCCGCGGCATATTTCGTCAGCGACCGCGCGAGCGGGTCGACGGACTCGAGCGCGTTGGCGGAGTCCGCGTCCTGCATTATCATATCCGACGTGTCGTCGCCGAGCTTTTGCAGACGCTTTTTGAGCTGTCGGTGCCCGATGTCGTTGCGTATGAACACATAGAGGAGCGAGCCGAACACGGGCATAAGCATCACGACTACGAGCCACGTTATCTTTGCTGTCGGGTCCATACCGCTATTGAGCAGGTATATGACCATAACGACGGTGAATACCGCGACGCCGCCGTATATGTGCGGCAGCAGCTGTCCGAACCACGCGAACGCGGCGAACAGCAGAAGAAAATTGAGCAGGAGAAGCACGACGATGAGCCCGAGACGCGAGAATATCAGATGGAAAAATCCGCGTTTTCCCTTTTCTATGAGACGTATACCGTCGCTTTTTTTGTTGTTTTCACCGTTTGTCATGACGCATCCTCCCGAATAAAATCGACAGTATAATTATATTGTAATTTTAGCCAAGTGTCAATAGCTGCGGGAGATTTAGTTTGAGTAATATAGACAATACACGATAAGAGCTTTTGTTTGACAGTTTTTTCCCGACATTTATAAACGCGGCGGGATGTCGCATACTTTTGATACCCGGACTTTTTTCGACCACCGCGCATATCTTCTGCCGCAGGTCCATAAGAAAAAGGCAAACACATCAGAGCGGCACTTATAAAACAGCATAAGATTGTTTTCGGGAAACGGCGTAGCTTTCGGGCTATGCCGTTTCTCCGTTTTGCAGGCTTTCCAGTAAAGTCATGGGGAGTATTCCTACAAGGTCATAGGAAATGTCAATCTGCTGCACCCGATGCCCGCCGGACTTGTCCGGCGTATGGACATATACCGCCTTTACCATATCGTTCAACACGGCGGGTGTCAGCTCGTCCAAGTCAAGATATTT
>CANQMJ010000028.1 GCA_947624945.1 uncultured Clostridia bacterium
CACACGGGAGCCTCTTTCGGGTTCGACAAGGGGGACTTTCTTGCGAGAAAGTCCCCCTTGTCAAAAACCTATTCAAAGGTGTGAAAGACGTCACCACGTCAGATGTGCAAAGGTAGCTGCCGGTGGATGCAGACTGTACAATGAACCGTGGTGAACGGAGAAGTAAGCTATAGCAACGGGTGAGCGATAATGCGAGAAATAATTCACACTAATTTGTGAAAAGTACTTGACAAATTGTAAATTTTGTGGTATAATATA
This sequence comes from uncultured Clostridia bacterium, assembly GCA_947624945.1. Taxonomy (GTDB): domain Bacteria; phylum Bacillota; class Clostridia; order Oscillospirales; family CAG-272; genus DTU064. The sequence continues at coordinate 259 of CANQMJ010000028.1, forward strand.
AGCAGTCAATGGGATACGACAGCGCATAGGTGAAGTTCACGCGAGCGAAGCCGCGAAGCATCGCCGCCGCGCCGTCAGCCCGCGCTGCCGCGCGGGATGAGCGCCAGTATCAGCACTATGACCGCTATCGCGATAAGTATCGCGACAACGATCCCCACGACGGCGGAGCCGCCGTCCTCCATTACGCCGAGAACCTCGCCCGCCGTCCCCGCCGTATCGGATGCGGCGCCCGTCGTATCTGCTGTGTCGACAATGGCGGCGGTGTCGTCGACGTTCGCCGCATACGGGGAGGCCGCCATCGCCGCGGCTGTCGCCGCGGCGAATGTAAACGCCAAAATGCGGAATATATATTTACGGAAAATTTTTTTCATCATAATTTGCGCTGTGCGCGTTTTTGCGTTGTCCTTTCAGAAAAAATGTAGTATAATACTGAGCATAAAGCATGTGTCTACGGTAATATTCTGCATTATTCCGAAAAAAACGATACGCTTTTTACGCGGTAAAATTATGGATGAAAAAAGATTTCGCAAAAACGACAGCGGCTTTGTGTGCGCGAACTGCGGCGCGCACGTCGAACCGCTCGGATATACGTCGCGCAATCACTGCCCGTTCTGCCTTTGCTCGCTGCACGTCGACGTCAACCCCGGCGACAGAGCCGCCGACTGCGGCGGCATAATGCGCCCGATACGCGTCGAAACGGACGCGCGACGCGGCTATGTGATAGTTCACAAATGCGAGCGGTGCGGACACATCAGCCGCAATAAGGCGGCGCACAACGCGTCCGTGCAGCCCGACAATATCGACCTTTTAATCGAGCTGACGCTCGCCGAATAGTTATTCGTCGCCTTCCCTGTCCTTGTCGTCGACCCTGTCAATGTCGACGTCGCGGAGCGCCTGCGCCGATATTTTGCCGTGCGTGCGCTCGAAATAGGCGATATTCTGGCGCAGCAGAAATATGATATGATTGTTCGGTGTCCTGTGCTCCGCGTCGGAAATGTAATAGAGCTTGCGCAGTAAGTCCTCGGACAGACGAAGCGTCACGGTCTTGTCGTTTTTCATTTTGAAACAGTCCTTTATCGTTATATTAAGTCAACAACATTTTACACCGCTTTCGCATTTTTGTAAAGAGGCGTCGCGCATGCGGAGGCAAGCACATCCTTCGGATGTGCCACCGAGCATCGAACGCGACGCACTAATATAATATCATCGTACAGATATACAACACAGAAAAAATAATTTATGAAAAAGCAAAAAGAAAAGCCTACGGCATTTGAAATCGCTGAGCTTATAATCGAAGCGGTCGTTGCAATCGCGGCTTTGATTACAGTCGTCAAATGGTGGTAGGCTTCCCGGAGGGGCGAAAACCCCTCCCCCAAAAGGGGGACACGATAAGTATATCATACAGGAAGGAGTTTTTCAAGTGGAAAACAAAAATTTTTGGTTCATTTCTTTATGCGCTCTTTTGATCGCGTCACAGTACATGGGCATGAATTTGCCGCTTCGTGCAGCTATCGCCGCAAATGCCGTTGTAATTTTATTTGATTTGGTAAAACAGGCAACGAGGCTGTTTGATGAACGAAAGAAGGGAAAGTTTTGAGGGGTGCAGGAGGTCAGAGTTTCTGAAAGAAACTCGTGCGTTTCCAAAGGAAACGCTTACTTTCTATAAAAGTTTCCCTTGCAAAAAAAGAGTATTTTGCCCCAATATGGAGCGCGGCGCAATTATTTTTGTGTATTTTAGGTGAATTCTGTTGCTCAAATCCCATTAAAGTGATATAATAGGGCAAGTGTTTATGGAAGAGGATGCTTTTGATGGACAAAAAAGGCATAACCCGCATGGTAGAGAACAAGATACGGCAGGCCATCATCGACTTCGGTATGACGAACAGGCTGTCGGGCGTTCTCATCGGCTACTCGGGCGGCGCCGATTCGGGCGCGCTTCTGTCATACATGCACAAGTACGCGGGCGAGCACAACATCTACATCGCCGCGTGCCACGTCAACCACTGCATCAGGGGCGCGGAGGCTGACCGCGACGAGCAGTTCTGCCGCGATGTCTGCAAGGGGCTCGGCATCGACCTCTACGTCGAGAAGGTAGACGTGCCCGCGCTCGCAGCCGCCGAGGGCAAGGGACTCGAGGAGATGGGACGCCACGTCCGCTACCGCACGTTCCGCACCATCGTCGACGCGCATCCCGAGCTTTGCCATATCGCCCTCGCGCACCACGCCGAGGACAACATGGAGACGGTCATATTCAATATGTGCCGCGGCACCGGGATACGCGGACTGTCCGGCATACCGCCCGTGAGGGGCGAACGGCTCGTCCGCCCGCTCATATACTGCACGAAAAGCGAGATAATCGGCTACTGCATCGCCAACGATATCCCCTATGTCACCGATACGACGAACAGCGACGTCGACTATACGCGCAATTACATCAGGTCGGAGATACTGCCCCGCCTCGCGAGGATAAATCCCTCTCCCGAGATCGCGATATCGCAGCTCTGCACGCTCCTGCGTAACGACGACGTATATATACAGCGTCAGGCGAACAAATTTCTCACCGACAACGACATCTCTACGAGGTGCCGCCGCAGTCTTCTTGCCGAGCAGGATCAGGCGCTGCTCTCGCGCGTCGTGCGCTATATGTACGACCGCGCCGCGGACGCCATATACGGTCCCGGCAGACGATATATCGCGCTCGACTTCGAACACGTCCGCTCGGTCACGCGCATCATATGCGGCGGAGGCGCGCACTCTCGCATATCGCTCCCGTACCGCATATGCGCCGCCGTCGAGGGCGACGAATTCTTCTTCATATCGGAAGATGAGTACGAGTCGACGTACATGTATGCGCCCGAGTTCCGCATACGCATGGACGAGGGCGAGCACGTCGTGTCGGAGCTCGACGCCGTGTTCCGCATATGCCGCGAGCAGGACCTCGAGTTCGAGCTCGGCGCGCGAATGGGATATATGCATGTCGACCATTTGAGGGTAAATATCGGCGCGATACGCGGCACGCTTTACGTCAAAAACCGCGAGGCGGGCGACAAGATAGTGTCGGGCGGCATGACTCGGCTGACGAAAAAGCTGTACTGCGACCGCCGTGTGCCGCTAGCGGAGCGCGGCATTCTGCCCGTGTTCTGCGACGACGACGGCATTGTGTGGATACCGACGGTCGAGATACGCGACGGCGTCGCGGCGCCCAAGGACGCGCCCGACGACGGAGTTCTTCACATATATTACGCGCACGGCAAACGCGCGGAAGTATAAATCAAACGGAGTTAAAGGGAGCGCAAAACGCATATGGATACGGTTGAAAAGGTACAGCGCGAGCTGCCGCGCACGACGGCGCTCGATATAGAACGGGTGCTCATCTCCGAGGAGCAGATCGCGGAGCGAGTCGGCGAGCTGGCGCGCGAGATCGAGGACTGCTACAAGACGTCGGGGAAAAAGCTCCTGCTTCTCGGCATACTAAAGGGCTCGGTCGTGTTCATGGCGGAGCTGATGAAGCAGCTGCGGGTTCACGTCGAGATCGACTTTATGCAGGTATCGTCGTACGGCAGCGGCACGACGAGCGGAAACATCAAAATACTGCTCGACCTCGCCCGCGACGACATAAAGGAGTGCGACATACTCATCGTCGAGGATATCATCGACAGCGGCAAGACGCTGTCATATCTCGTTGAATATCTGAAACTGCGCGGAGCCGCTTCGGTGCGCACGGTCACGCTTCTCGATAAGCCGTCGCGCCGCACCGTCGATTTCAGTCCCGATTTTCGCGGATTTGAGATACCGGACTATTTCGTCGTCGGCTACGGGCTCGATTTTGATGAGAAATACCGCGCGCTTCCGTTCATCGGCGTGCTTAAACCGGAGCTGTACGAGAAATAATAATATAAATACGGATATAACGAAAATACTATATGAAAGACCGCGGTCGGTGATTGCCGCGGCCGCGGGGTGATCAAATAATGAAAAAAAGCAACCTGAAAGTCATCATCTTTTATATCGTGCTTATCGCGGTGATCATAATCGCGTCGGCGTCGCTGTTCTCGGCTGCGAACAGGAGCAGCCTTTCCTACAGCGAGGTGCTCGATTATTTCCGCGACGGACGCGTTATTCGCTTCGTCGTCGACGGCAACAACAACCTGACGATGGAGCTGCGCGCCGAGGGCGACTATTGGGATGAGGACGAAGGCAAGGTGCCTGACAACGTCAAGGCGACGGCGGACGACATTGTCGCCGCGCGCGAGACGTATAAGATGCGCGACATCTCCATCTTCTACACCGATATAAACGACACCGTCGTCGCTCAGCAGGCGGCGGGAGTTATCGAGTACTACGACTTCCCGCCTCCGACGGAGCTTCCGTGGTGGGTGAGCTTTTTGCCGTACCTCATAGTGATAGCACTGTTCATCGTGTCGTGGATGTATATGATAAATCAGACGTCGGGCGGAGGCGGCGGACGGATAGGCAACTTCGGACGCAGCCGCGCGCGTCTCGTCACGAGCGATAAGAAGAAGGTCACGTTCAAGGACGTGGCGGGCGCAGACGAGGAAAAGGAAGAGCTGCGCGAGATCGTGGAATTTCTCCGCGACCCCGGTCACTTCACAAAGCTCGGCGCGCGCATACCGCACGGCGTGCTTCTCGTAGGCCCTCCCGGCACGGGTAAAACGCTCTTGGCGAAGGCAGTCGCGGGCGAGGCGGGCGTGCCGTTCTATTCGATATCGGGCTCCGACTTCGTCGAGATGTACGTCGGCGTCGGCGCGTCGCGTGTGCGCGACCTGTTCGACACGGCGAAGAAGAATCCCGCGAGCATCATATTCATAGACGAGATAGACGCCGTCGGACGTCACAGAGGCGCGGGTCTCGGCGGCGGTCACGACGAGCGCGAGCAGACGCTGAACCAGCTTCTCGTCGAGATGGACGGCTTCGGCAGCGGCTCCGGCACGATAGTTATGGCGGCGACGAACCGTCCCGACATCCTCGACCCGGCGCTCCTGCGTCCCGGCCGCTTCGACAGGCAGATAACGGTCACGTATCCCGACGTAAAGGGACGCGAGGCGATACTGAAGGTACACGGGCGCGGCAAGCCGTTCGAGGCCGACGTCGATTTCGCGACGGTGGCAAAGACGACAGTCGGCTTCACGGGAGCGGATCTCGAGAACCTGCTCAATGAGGCGGCGCTTTTGGCGGCGCGCAAGGGCAAGTCGCTGATAGGCATGGTCGACCTCGAAGAAGCGATGATAAAGGTCATCGTCGGACCGTCGAAGCGTTCCAAAGTCATAAGCGACAAGGAAAAGCGTCTGACCGCGTACCACGAGGCGGGTCACGCGATAGTGACGAAGTTCATACAGCCGGAGGAGCCGGTGCATCAGATCTCGATAATCCCGAGCGGGCGCGCGGGCGGCTACACGCTGTCGCTGCCGAAGGACGACAGGTCGTACATGTCGAAGAACGACATGAAGCACGAGATCGTGACGCTTCTCGGCGGGCGCGTTTCCGAGGCTCTGATACTCGACGACATCTCGACGGGCGCGTCGAACGACATTCAGCGTGCGACCTCGATCGCGCGCAACATGGTGACAAAGTACGGCATGAGCGACGAGCTCGGTCCGATCGTTTACGGTGCGGAGCATGACGGCGACGAGGTATTCCTCGGGCGCGACTTCTCCGCGACGCGTAATTATTCGGAGGAGACCGCGTTCAAGATCGACAACGAGATCAAAGCTATCGTCGAGGAAGCATACGCGGAAGCGAAGCGCATTTTGACCGAGAACATCGACAAGCTCCACTTCATCGCCGGTTACCTTATCGCGAACGAGATAATGGACGAGGAGCAGTTCGAGGCGGCGATGTCGCGCGACGACGTCACATACGAGCAGCTTGACGAGATGGTGGCTGAGAAGCGTAAACGCAGCGAAGAGGAAAACGAGCGCAGACGCCAGTACCTCGCGGAGCTCGAACGCAAGGAGCGCGAGCGCCGTGAAGAGGAGGAACGCCTCGCGCGTGAATCTCACGGTCCCGACACTCCGCAGCAATGAGTTTAATTGTTTTTGTGGGGGGAGAAAAACTTCTTGGAAGAAGTTTTTCTCCCCCCACACCCCTCTCTTTTCAAGAACTTTTATGACATGTTTTTTTTATAAAGTAAACGAAAACAATATTTTCAGTGATAGCTTGAGATGAACACTATTTAGTCCGCTTTTGTGAGAAGAGCATTTCCTCACTCTGCTCGTAGCTGCCACACTTTTCGCTTTGCGAAAAGTGTCGGAGGTTTGGAGCGTAAGCGACAAAACTCCTACCTTTCTACAAAAAGGGACCCCTATAAAAAGTTCTTCCCCATTATCTCCTTTTCAAAAATTTTTATGACATGCTTTTGTTTTACAAAGCAAACGAAAACAATATTTTCAGTGATAGCTTAAGATAAACACTATTTAGTCCGCTTTTGGAGAAGGTAGGGGACACCTTTTACAAAAAGGGGTCCCCGAAACAAAAAAGTTCTTCCCTGTTATCCTCTCTCCTAAAAAAGTTATCAAAACAATTAACGCGAGAAATGTGCAAAAAGACGGTGAAAAACGGTCTGTTTTGTGGTATACTGTAATAAATATCATATAAAAGCGGGAAGGAGGCATTGACGGATGAAGATACTCATCACGACCGACCACTACACGGTAAAGACGAACGGTGTCGTGACGTCGCTGCAGAATCTGTGCGACGAGCTTATCGCGCTCGGTCATGACGTGCGCATACTGACGCTGTCGGAGAGCATGCGCAGCCACGTCGACGGATACGTCTACTATATCCGCTCGATGCCGCTCGCCGTCTATCCCGGCGTACGCATGACGCTGTGCCGCCGCCACCGCTATATAGACGAACTCGTAAAGTGGTCGCCGGACGTGATACACAGTCAATGTGAGTTCTTCTCGTTCAAATATGCGATGATAATATCGAAGCGCTCGGGCGCGCCCGTCGTCCACACATATCACACGCTCTACGAGCAGTACACGCACTACATCATCCCCGGCAAGCGCCTCGGTCACTTCGTCGCGCGCACGTTCTCGCGTATGCGTCTGCGCGGCGTGCGCTGCGTTATCGCGCCGACACGCAAGGTCGAGGACGCGCTCCGCGCGTACGGGATAAGCAACAAGATTGTCGTTGTGCCGAGCGGGATATGCATGGACCAGCACAGGAAGCGCATAACGCCCGAGGAGCGCGAGTCAATGCGCGAGCGTCTCGGCATCAGCCGCGACATGACGGTGCTGCTCAATCTCGGCAGACTCGGCGCGGAGAAGAATCTCGACGAGATGATGCATCTTTTCGCAAAGGCGCTGTCGACGCACGACGATTTGATGTTCCTCATCGTCGGCGACGGTCCCGACCGCGGCAAGCTCGAACGGCTGTCCGAAAAGCTCGGCATCAGCGACCGCGTCGTGTTCACCGGCATGGTGTCGCCGACCGAGGTGCAGAAATACTACCAGCTCGGCGACGTGTTCGTATCTGCGTCGACGAGCGAGACACAGGGGCTCACCTATATCGAAGCAGCCGCGAACGGGCTGCCGCTTCTGTGCCGCGAGGATCCGTGTCTGCGCGACGTTATAGTACAGGGACAAAACGGCTACGAGTACGGCACGGCGGAGGAATTCCTGCGCGACCTCGACGCCATCGAGTCGGACGCCGACTGGCGCATGCGCGCATCTGTTTCGAGCGAGTCGATAGCGGAAAATTTCGACAAGTCCAATTTCGGCATCGCCGTCGAGCGCGTATATGAGGAAGCCGTCGAGGCGCACGCGTGAGGGCAAAAAAGCGAATATAAAAGCGGCAGCCTGCTTTTTACAGGCTGCCGTATGTTCTATTTTCAGCGTTGTTTTACGGATCTGCCTCTTTCCGCGTCCGAGGACGGCGCGGAGTCGCTGACATAGTCACCGTAGTATTTGCCGTAATATTTTCCGTAGTAATTGCCGTATCCGCCGTAACCGGCTTTCTTAGTGTCGACCTTGTTGAGCACCGCGCCGAGCACGGGGCATCCGGTTTTGTCGAGCTGAAGCTTCGTGTCGAGCTCGAAGCGGCGGTTTATCTTGCCGGCTTCTATGACGAGAATCGCACCGTCGCACAGCTTCGCGACGATGGCGGCGTCGATGACGGTGCCGAGAGGCGCCGTATCGATGATGATATAGTCATAAGCGGCGCGGAGCGCCGTTACCATCGCCTCAAAGTGGTGGCTGCTCAACAGCTCCACGGGATTCGGCGGGAAAGGACCGGCGAGTATCATATGGAAGTTCGGTACGTTCGTCGTGCATACGACGTCGCGGAGCGACGCCTGTCCCGTGAGGAAATGAGTCAGACCGAGCGTTGCGCTGTCGTGAGAATATGATATCTTGCTTAAGAGCACCGACTTGCGCAGGTCGGTGTCGACAAGTATGACGCGGCGGTTCAGCTCGGCGAGCGACATCGCGAGGCGAAGGCTCGTTTCGCTCTTCCCCTCTCCCGAAATGCAGCTCGTCAGCATTATGACTTTTTTATCGGAGCCGCAGAACTGTATATTGGTGCGCAGAGACTTCATCGCTTCCTGAACGCGGTGGTTCATGGACGTTTCCTTTATATTGACATTTTTCATCAGGCTATCGTCCCCTTTCCGCGCCTGTTGCCCTTTTTTGTTTTACGAGACTTGAACGCGACTTCCGTGCTGTCTTCTATCGGGATAACGCCGAGCGCCGTTATGCCGAGATATTTTTCGACGTCATCGCTCGATTTTATAGTATTGTCCATAAGATGAGCGATTATGACGACCGCCGACACGGCGACGGCACCGAGCACACCGCCGATGGCGGCGTCGCGCAGCTTATGCGGAGAGCTCGGCTCATCGGGGACGTTAGCCTGTTCGACGACGTTGACAGCCTCGGCGTTGACGACTTCTTTTATGTGTTCGCGGGCAATGTCGCGGACCTTTTCGACGATATCGTGTGCAATGTTGGGGTCTGCATCGCTCGCCTCGATCGTTATCATTCGCGTATCCGATATGCGCGACACATTGAGCTTGTCCTTTAACGCCTCGTGCTTCATCATATTTCCGTCCTCGTCTGTCAGACCGAGTTCACGTATCGCCTTTTCGGTCACGTCGCGGACGGTGATGAGCTGCACGTAGTCGTTTGTGAGCTGTGAGGATACATTCAGTGAGTTGACGTCGACGCGGCTGTTGTCCTCCTTCGCGAGAACGAGTATCGTCGTCGACGACGTATACTGCGGCGTAACAAGAAACGCTTCAAAGAAGTAAACGACCAATGCAAGGAGGAGAGCTCCGCATACGATGAAGATTATGTTGTCGAGCAGAGTCCGCAAAATATCGATCAGATCTATCTCGGACGAATCACTGTCGTTATGCTGATTTATGTCCATTTCACACTTTTCCTTTTATGATCTTTTGGGGATTGTCGTGCATGAGCTCCTTTACGAGCCCCACGCCGTACCTTTTTGCGAGATACGATGCGCACTCGCCGAGACGCGGCGGACGCGACGTCATGTCATGGCAGTCGCTGCCGATGAAGGAGACGGCGCCCGCATCGAGCAAACGCTCGCATATTTTTTTCTGTTTGCCGCCGAGGCTGCCGATTATCGCATCCGCGTTGAGCTGTATGCGTACGCCGAGACCGATGACGTATTCGATAAAGTCGAAATCGGAGCGCACATTTTCATAGCGCTCCATGTGCGCGATTATGGGCGAGTATCCGTTCGATACGAGCGTGTAGAGGCGCTCCTTTATGAGCGATTTTTCGTCGAGTCCGGAAAATTCGACGAGGACGAAGTTTGTGCCCGCCATAAGAAGCTGTCCGCGGCGGCGTATATGCTCGATCATTTCTCCGTGCTCGTGCAGCTCGCACCCGAGATAGAGCGTCATGTCCGTGTACTTGTCCGCGACCGCGTCGCGCAGAAGCGCGTATGCGTCGCGTACCGCCTGTTCGCGGTTCTCAAACATGCGCATGCGGAAGTGAGGCGTCAGTATTATCGTGCGCACTCCGTCGCGGTATTCGGCGTCGATGAGCGCCATAGAATCGTCCAGCGTCTCCGCGCCGTCGTCGACGCCGGGAACGATATGACAGTGGATATCGAATAGGTCAAAGGGCAGGGCGATATTCTTCGATTTTGAGCCAAACATTATATTATTATATCGACCCTCATACATTATTATCAAAGCCGGAAAACAGTATAACATATTTATGATAAAAAAGCAATCCCCAAAACGGAAAAAAAGCATTTTATGCGTCGAAACAAGATACATCATTTTATTTATTTTTTGCGAATTATTTTCTTTTGATCATATTATTTCACGAAATAATGCCCGACACGGCAAAATCGGGAAAACTTTCCCTTTACTTTTTCTGCAATATGTGATAAAATAAAGAGGGATATTATACCCAAATATAAAATAAGGAGCATTTCAAGTATGAAGATTTGTCCGAATTGTCACAATCCAGTTGAAGATAACACTGTTTTCTGCGTGCATTGCGGTGCATCTTTGGAAAACGCCGCAGCACAGAATCAAAATCCGCAGCAGCCGCCTGTAAATCCGCAGCAGCCGCCTCAGGGGCCGCAGCAGCCGCCTCAGGGACCCCAGCAGCCGCCTCGCGGTCCTCAGCAACCGCCCCAGGGACAGCAGCAGTATTACAGACCGCCGTATGCGCAGCCGATGGTCGATCCCTACGACCACACCGCCGAATTCGACGCGAAGGATATCTCCGACAACAAGGTATACGCGATGGCGGTATACCTGCTCGGCGCTGTCGGCATCATAATAGCGCTGCTCGCGGCAGGTAAGTCGCCGTATGCGTCTTTCCAGGTCCGTCAGGGGCTGAAGTTCACCATAATCGAGGCGCTCGCGACGATGGCATCGGTCTTTCTTGTATGGACCATCATCGTTCCGATCGCGTATGTGATCCTCTCGGTGGCGCTGTTCGTATGCAAGATCATCGCGTTCTTCCAGATATGCGGCGGCAAGGCGGTGGAGCCCTATATAATCAGATCGCTCCCCTTCTTAAAGTGATCATAAAAGACAAAGAAAAGGTGAGAGGCATGCCTCTCACCTTTTTGCGTCTATATAGCTTTGAAGTATTACCTCCGCCGACAACGTGTCTATCTTTTCGCGCCTGCGCGGCGACGGCACGCCGACCTCGTCCATTATGCCGTATGCCTCGACTGTCGTCAGCCTCTCGTCCCACATCTCGACGGGCAGCGACGTAAGCTCCTCTACCATCTCTGCGAACGCGCGCGCCTTCTCGGCTCTCGCGCCCTCGGTGCCGTCCATGTTGAGCGGAAGTCCGACGACTATGCGGACCGCGCGCCGCTTCTTTGCCTCCTCGGCGACGAGACGCGCCGCCGTTCTCATGCCCTTCGCCCTGACGCAGCATGCGCCGAACGCGTACTTCGCTCCCGCGTCGGTGACGGCGATGCCGGTCCGCGCGTCTCCGTAGTCGACGCCCATCACGACGCCCTTATCAGTCACAGCTTTATGCCCTTTCTGTCGATGAATTCGCCGAGTTCTTCTTCGGTCGGTATCGCGTCGAGACGTCCCGGCTTTGACACTGTGAGCGCCGATGCCGCGTTCGCGTATGACGCGGCGCGCTGAATGTCGCCCGAACGCATGTATTCGGTCAAAAGCGACGTGTCGAACACGCTGCCGACGCCGGACGCGTCCTCGACGGGGACGCTGTGCGCTATGACGATGTTATAGTATTTGCCGTCGTAGAGGAAAACGCCGCGCGAGCCCATTTTCACGACGTAGTATTTGGAGCGGACGATGGAGGACAGCCTTATCGCGGCGCGCAGACACGACTCCGTCGCCTTCGGCGCGATGCCGGTCATGGCTTCGAGTTCGGTCTCGTCGAGGCAGAATATTTCGACCGGGAACAGCTTTGATACAGCGAAGTCGGGCTGCGTCGGTCCGCCGTCGACGAGCAGCGGTATATGCTTGCGCGCCGCGTATTCGGACGCGGCTATTACGACGCGTTCGGGCGCACGGAGCGATATGAGCGCTGCGTCGGGCAGCGCGGTGAACGCGTCCTCGGCGTCCGTCACCGATAAAAGCGCGTTCGCGCCGGGATATGTGACGGTAAGCTCCTTTGCGCCGTCGGTCAGAATCGAGATGAGTCCCGTCGCGGCGCGGCGGTCCATGAACATAAAGCGCGTGTCGATGCCCATTTCGCGGAATATTGTGCGCACGCGCTGACCGTTGCTGTCCGCGCCTATGCGCGAGCACAAGATCGGGTCCGCGCCGAGCGCGGCGGCAGTGACCGCCATCTCCGAACCCTCGCCGCCGGGGATATAGTCGTAGGATACGCCCGTCACGGGTGCGCCGGGATAGGGGAGTGTTTCCATGCGCTGCACGAATTCGACAAATGTTTCGCTTATGATGAGTATGCGCGGTTTCACGTCCGTCCCTCCGTCCAAAACGACTTTACTGTAAATAATTATACAATATTCTAAAATAAAAATCAACATTTTGTGCGAAGTTATTTTAGTTAATCGCGCCGTTTATTTCGCGCGCGGCGTAACGTTGCCGGACGAAATTTTTTCATTTTCGGTATTGACAACGCGCGCGCTCGGTGATATAATATACGACGTTATCGGGAATATTGCGGATTTGTGTAATGGCAGCACGACAGACTCTGAATCTGTTTGTGGGGGTTCAAATCCCTCATCCGCAGAACATCGGAAGCTCCGACTTTGTCGGAGCTTCTTTTTTGCTTTTGCCGCATACATGCGCGCGCCGGCGCATATAAATGTCCGTGAATCTTACTTTCCGCGGGGGTGCGGTCGTGGACACTTTAATTGCGGCAAAAACGAAAACTGAAAGCGATAATAAAACTAAGGGACGACGCGGGCTCTCGACGGCGCAGGCCGCCGCGTCGCGGGCGAAGCACGGCGGCAACGCCATTGCGGGCGCGCGAAAAAAGTCGCTGTTGCGTCTTTACCTTGAAGGGTTCTCGGACCCGATAATACGCATACTGCTCGGTGCGCTCGCGGCGAATATAATATTTTCGATAGGTCACGTCGACATATACGAGACGGCGGGTATCGTCGTCGCCGTCATGATATCGACGGTCGTGTCGGCGGTGTCCGAATACGGTAGCGACAGAGCGTTCGACAGCATGCGGTCAGCGGGTGATAAAACTCCCGTCCGCGCCGTCCGCGACGGCGAGGTCACGACCGTTCCGCTCTCCGACGTCGTCGTCGGCGACAGGGTGCTGCTCGGAGCCGGCGACATGGCGCCCGCCGACGGCTTCATCGTCGAGGGCAGCGTCACCGTCGACCAGAGCGCCCTCAACGGCGAATCGAAGGACGAAAGAAAGATGCCATCCGCAGGCGGCGGCGATGATCTGACGCCCGACAACGGACGCGCGCTTCTGCGCGGGTCGACGGTGACGTCGGGCTCGTGCGAGATGGAGGTCAAAAGAGTCGGCAAAAGCACCGTTTACGGCGAGGTCGCCGAGTCTTTGACGTCGGAGCGCAGGAAAAGTCCGATGAGAGAGCGCCTGTCGGCGCTTGCAAAGAGCGTCAGCACGCTCGGATACGCGGCGGCGGCGCTCGTCGCGGTCGCGTACCTGTTCCGCGCTTTCTTCATCGAGACAGGCATGGACATGGGCGCCGCGCTCGAGGCGATGAGGGACACGCACTATCTCGTCTCGGAGCTGCTCGGCGCGCTGACGCTCGCGATATCCGTTATCGTCGTCGCGGTGCCGGAGGGACTGCCGATGATGATAACAGTCGTTTTGTCGTCGAACATGAAGCGTATGCTGCGCGACAACGTGCTCGTCAAAAAACTCGTCGGCATCGAGACGGCGGGCAGCCTCAACATACTTTTCTGCGACAAAACGGGCACGCTGACGCGCGGCGACTTCACCGTGACGCGCATAATCACCGCCGACGGCGAATACACGTCGCCGCGCCGTATGCGCGAGCTCGCGCCCGCGTCATATGCGCTCTATGTCGACGGCGCGGCGCACAACACGGAAAGCGAGGTCGGAAGGTCGGCAGGCAGGCGCGCCGCCGTCGGCGGCAACGCCACCGACCGCGCCATACTGACCGCAGTCCTCGACGACGCGGGCGGACGCAGACGGAGAGTCATATTTCGCCGTCCGTTCGACAGCAAAAGCAAATATTCGCTCGCCGCAGTTGAAGGCAGCGGCGACGGCGGCGCCGTGACGTTCGTAAAGGGCGCTCCCGACTTGATACTTCCTAACTGTGAGTTCTGCCGCCGCGAGCACGGCGAGGAGGCGTTTTACAGCCGCGACGCCATAATCGAACGCTGCCGCTCGCTCGCCTCCGAGGGCGCGCGAGTAATTGCATCGGCAATGATACACGGCGAACGTCATGCGCTCGCGCACGGCATGACGTTTCTGTCGCTGACGGTCATAAACGACGAGGCTCGCGCCGAGGCGAGAGCCGCCGTCGGCGAGCTTCGCGGCGCGGGCATACAGGTCGTCATGATAACGGGCGACGGCAAAGAGACGGCGACGGCGATAGCGAACAAGGTCGGCATCACGGACGGAGGTGACGGCGGCGCCGTTTTGTCCGGTCGCGAGCTTGCGTCGATGTCGGACGACGAGCTGCGCGAACTTCTGCCGCGGCTGCGCGTCGTATGCCGCGCGCTGCCGTCCGACAAGGAGCGGCTCGTCAAAATATCGAATTCGCTCGGGCTCGTCACGGGCATGACGGGCGACGGCGTCAACGACGCGTCCGCGCTGCGCGCCGCCGACGTGGGATTTGCGATGGGTACCGGCACCGAGGTCGCGAAGGAGGCGGGCGACATCGTCATACTCGACAACAACATCAAAAGCATCGGGCGCGCCGTCCTCTACGGCCGCACGATATTCGACAGCATACGCAAGTTCATAGTGTTCCAGCTCACGATGAACCTGTGCGCCGTCGGCGTGTCGATCATAGGTCCGTTTATCGGGATAGAAGCGCCGGTCACGGTCATACAGATGCTGTGGGTCAACCTGATAATGGACACACTCGGCGGTCTCGCGTTCGCGGGCGAAGCTCCGCGCGCCGACTACATGCGCGACGCGCCGAAAAAGCGCGACGAAAAAATACTGTCGTCCCGCGAGCTTGCGCGCGTGCTCACGGCGGGACTGTTTCAGGCTTCGTTCTGCATATGGTTCCTCGCGTCGCCCTCGATGCGCGATATGTTCGGCTTTTACGGCGACTATATGCGCTACATAACCGTGTTCTTCGCCATGTTCGTGTTCTCGGGCATATTCTGCGCGTTCAACTGCCGCACGCCGAGGATAAACCTGCTCTCGCATCTCGGCAAAAATCCCGCGTTCATATTCATAATGACGGCGACGTGCGCGGTGCAGCTCCTCATCGTCTATTTCGGCGGCAGCGTGTTCAGAACGACGCCGCTGTCGCCGCACGACATGCTCGCGGCGCTCGCGCTCGCGTTCGTCGTGGTGCCGTTCGACATAGTGCGCAAATTCGCGGTGCGGAAGAAAAAGCGGTAAACGCAGCGCGCCATGCACCGGAAATATATGCCTGTAATATTCTGACGTCCTCTGCGGCATAATATATCAAAAAAGGACGGTGATATATAAATGCCGCAGAAAGGCATAATAACGCTGCCGAAAAGCGTCGGTATAATATCCGCGGCCGCTGTCGGCGGCGCGGAGGAGGAGAGCGGTCCGCTCGGCGACAGACTCGACGTGACCGACGTCGGCGGCGACGACAAGTTCGGTATGGAGACATGGGAGGCGGCGGAGGGCGAGATGCAGAAGCGTGCGCTCACGACCTCGATCGCAAAAGCGCTTTTGACAGAGCACGACATCGACGCGGTATTTGCGGGGGATCTGCAAAATCAGTGCGTGGGGTCGAATTACGGGCTGCTCGATTTCGATATCCCGTATTTCGGGCTGTACGGCGCTTGCTCGACGTGCGCGGAGGCGCTCATACTCGCCGCCGTCTACGCGTCGGAGCTGGGGACGTCGCTGACAGCCGCCGTCGCAAGCTCGCACAACTGCGCCGCCGAGCGTCAGTTCCGATACCCGGTCGAATACGGCGGGCAACGCGCGCCGACGTCGCAGTGGACTGTGACGGGGGCGGGCGCGTTCATACTGTCCGCGGACGAGAAAAACGCGCCGCAGATAGTGGATTTTCTGCCCGGCCGCAGCATCGACAGGGGCATCAACGACTTAAACAACATGGGCGCGGCGATGGCGCCCGCCGCCATCGACACGCTCAAGCGTTACCTCGACGAGTCGGGACGTTCGCCGTCGAGCTTCGACCTTATCCTGACCGGCGACCTCGGCGCGGAGGGCACGCGCATACTGCGCGACTTTTTGCCCGACGTCGCCGTCGTCCACAACGACTGCGGACTTCTTATCTACGATGTCGACGGCACGGACAAGCACGGTGGAGGCTCCGGCTGCGGCTGTTCGGCGACCGTTCTCGCGTCCACGATACTGCCGCGCATGGGACTGCCGACGCGGACCGCGAACGGCGAGCGCCCGCTCCGCGACATCCTGTTTATGGCGACGGGGGCGCTGATGAGTCCCGCGAGCGTATGGCAGGGCAACAACATCCCCGGCATATGCCATCTCGTCCACATTAAATCGCCGGACTCATGGGAGGCTGACGCATGAACTTCATTGAAACGGTCACGCATTATATAGTCGTATTCGCGGTCGGCGGCGCGCTCTGCGTCGTCGCGCAGATACTGATAGACAAGACGAAGCTGACGCCGGCACGCATACTCGTCGCGTATGTGACGGCGGGCGTCGTACTCGGCGCCGTCGGCGTATACGAGCCGCTCGTAGACTTTGCGGGCGCGGGCGCGTCAACGCCGCTCCTCGGCTTCGGCAACACTATCGCGCGCGGCATACGCGAGGGTGTCGATGAAAAGGGACTGCTCGGAGCTCTGACGGGCGGGTTCACCGCGTCGGCGGCGGGAATTGCGGCGGCGCTCGTGTTCGGATATATCGCCGCCGTCGTATTTAACGGCAAACGGAAAAAATAATATGCCGGAGTTTTTCATGCGGGAGCGTCGCGCTCCCGCATGAAAACCTTCAACGGGCGGTTGTGCCGCCCTATCCACGTTCGACAAAAAAGTTAGCTCCGCGCCGCTTGTACACTTGATTTTCTCTCCGCGCTGTTGTATAATGTCAACGTAAACGGCGTCTGCCGTGCGACACATCATCTCTTCGGAGGATCACACATATGGAAAAACTCGAACAGCTCTACGAGGGCAAAGCAAAGAAAGTATTCAAGACCGACGACCCCGACGTTCTGATCGTCGACTACAAGGACGACGCGACGGCGTTCAACGGCGTCAAGCGCGGCACCATCGTCGGCAAGGGCGTCATAAACAACAAGATGACGAACCGCGTATTTCAGCTCCTCGAAAAGGAAGGCGTGCCGACGCACTACATAAAGGAGCTCTCCGACAGAGAGACGGCGGTCAAAAAGGTCGAAATTGTGCCGCTCGAGGTCATTATCCGCAACGTGGCAGCGGGCAGCTTCTCGAAGCGTCTCGGCGTGCCGGAGGGCACTCCGTTCAAGGAGCCGACGATAGAGTTCTCGTATAAAAACGACGACCTCGGCGACCCGCTCATAAACGATTATTTCGCAGTCGCTCTCGGTCTTGCGACATGGGACGAGATCGAGACTATCAAGAAATACGCGTTCAAGGTCAACGACGTGCTGAAAGCGTACTTCTTGCAGGCGGGCATAAAGCTCATAGACTTCAAGATCGAGTTCGGACGCTACCACGGGCAGATCATACTCGCAGACGAGACGTCGCCGGATACGTGCCGCCTCTGGGACGTGAATACGAATGAAAAGCTCGACAAGGACCGCTTCCGCCGCGACCTCGGCAACGTCGAGGAAGCGTACAACGAAGTCTTCCGCAGGCTCGGTTTGGATTGACTTGCTTTTTAGCGGGGGAGAAACTTTTCGGGAAAAGTTTCTCCCCCGCACCCCCTTTTCAAAAGCTTTTATTACTTTTTTACGGAGAAAACGTGTTATGACTGATATAGATATGACGGGCGGTATAGTTGACGTCGACGACGTCGACTTTGACAAGCCGGGTGAGGAATGCGGCGTTCTCGGCGCATACGATGTGAGCGGCGGCGACGTCGCCTCGACGATATATTACGGACTGTTCGCGCTCCAGCACAGAGGGCAGGAGAGCTGCGGCATCGCGGTATCGGACACGTCGGGACCGCAGCGCCGCGTGCTCGTCAAAAAGGACATGGGACTCGTCAACGAGACGTTCACGGGCGACACGCTCGATGCGCTGAAGGGCGATATCGGCGTCGGTCACGTCCGCTATTCGACGGCGGGCAGCAGCACGCGCGAGAACGCGCAGCCGCTCGTTCTCAACTATGTGAAGGGCACGCTCGCGCTCGCGCACAACGGCAATCTCGTCAACGCGCCGCAGCTCCGCCGCGAGCTCGAATACACGGGCGCCATATTCCAGACGACGATAGATTCCGAGGTCATCGCGTACCACATCGCGCGGGAGCGCCTCGTCTCCGCGACCGTCGAGGAGGCTGTCGGGAGAGCGATGGACAAGCTAAAGGGCGCGTACTCGCTCGTGATAATGTCGCCGCGCAAGCTGATAGGCGCGCGCGACCCGTTCGGGTTCCGTCCGCTCTGCATAGGCAAGCGCGATTCGGTGTGGCTTTTGGCGAGCGAATCGTGCGCGCTCGATACTGTCGGGGCGAAGTTCGTGCGCGACGTCATGCCGGGCGAGATAGTGACGATAACGCCGGACGGCATATCGTCGGACACAAGTCACGCGCTGCCGCACGAAAAAGAGGCGCGGTGCGTGTTCGAGTACATATATTTCGCGCGTCCCGACAGCTACATCGACGGTATGAGCGTATACGATTCTCGCATGCTCGCTGGAAAATATCTCGCGATAGATTCCCCCGTCGACGCCGACCTTGTCGTCGGCGTGCCGGAGTCGGGCAACGTGGCGGCGCTCGGTTATTCGCTCGAGTCGGGCATACCGTACGGGACGGCGTTTGTGAAGAACACATACGTCGGCAGGACGTTCATCAAGCCTAAGCAGAAAAGCCGCGAGACGAGCGTCGGGGTCAAACTGAATCCGATCAGGGAAGCCGTCGAGGGCAAACGCATCATAATGATCGAGGACTCGATCGTGCGCGGCACAACGTCCGACAGGACCGTCCGCATGCTGCGCGAGGCGGGCGCGAAGGAGGTTCATATGAGGGTAGCGTCGCCGCCGTTTCTGTGGTCGTGCTATTTCGGCACCGACGTGCCGGCGCGAACCCAGCTTCTCGCATACAACAGATCGATAGAGGAGATAAGGCAGGCGATAGGCTCCGACTCGCTCGCGTATCTGCGGCTTGAAAGGCTGTCCGAGATCGTGCGCGGGCTCGGCATCTGCACGGGCTGCTTCACGGGCAAATATCCGATTGATCCGCCCGACGAGGACATAAGAGGCGATTTCGACGCGTGAGGACGTGAGCGCCGTTATGCCTGAGTTAAACATAATAACCGACGCGATAGTGACCGCGTCGCGGGACGTGTTCGGCGACGACCTTGTCGGCGTATATCTGCACGGCTCGGCGTCTATGGGGTGCTGGAATCCGTCGAAAAGCGACGTCGACGTGATAGTCGTCGTAGACGATGCGCCCAATAAAGACGACAAGCTGCGCTTTCTCGACTGTATCGTCGACATAAACTCGCGCGCGACAAAGAAGGGCGTTGAAATATCGGTCGTGAGACGTGACGTCTGCAAAAATTTTGTTTATCCGACGCCCTATGAGCTGCACTTCTCGCAGACGCATCTTGCGCTCTATTATGCGGACAAAGACGAGTACCTGCGCCGCCTCTGCGGCGTCGACCGCGACCTCGCCGCGCATTTCACGGTAATAAACAAATACGGTGTCGCGCTCTTTGGCGCGCCCGTATCGGACGTTTTCGGCGAGGTCGATGCGGAGTATTACCTCGACAGCATCGCCGCCGACGTTGAATGTGCGCGTGAGGATATAAAGCGCGACCCGCTATATGTGACGCTCAATCTCTGCCGCGTGCTCGCATACGCGAGGGACGGACTCGTCATATCGAAAAAGGACGGCGGCAAGTGGGGACTTGAACATCTGCCCGACCGCTTCCGACCGCTCATATCGTGCGCGGTACAGTGCTACATCGGCGACGGCGAAACGGAGTATACGAGCGCCGCATCCGATTTTGCGGAGTACGCGCTCGGGGAGATAGAAAGCGCGCTTCGCGCACGTCATATTTATAAAACATAGGGGGAGCTGTAATGAACATCACAAAGCTGTATGAAAACACATGGCGCATCGACGACGGCGGCGTGCGCTTCTTTTTGCTCGCGGGCAGCGAGCGCGCGCTGATGGTAGACGCGGGAATGACGACGAAGGACGCGAAAAGCGCCGCGGAGTCGCTCGTCGATGTGCCAGTCGAGCTGATAATAACGCACGCGGACCCAGACCATATCGCAGGCGCCGACGCGTTCGACAAATTCTACATGCACCCCGCCGAAGCGTACAATTACTACAAATCACAGCGCCGCACGGGCGAGTTTTTGCCCGTATGGGACGGCGACGCGCTTGACCTCGGCGGACGGAGCGTAGAAATAATACATCTGCCCGGGCACACGCAGGGCGGCATCGCAGTCCTTGATGTTAACGCAAAGGCGCTTTTCTCCGGCGACCCGGTGCAGAGAAACGGCAGCATCTTCATGTTCGGCGCGAACCGCGACCTGCACGCGTACGTGAGCAGCCTCGAACGCCTCTACGCGATGCGGGACCGCATCGCGTAGAGGCGTTCGA
>CANQMJ010000029.1 GCA_947624945.1 uncultured Clostridia bacterium
CGAACCCGAAAGAGGCTCCCGTGTGTTCGTCGATGTTATCCAGTCTGCGGCAAAACTCGCTTCGGGCGCAGACCGCGTTATTACTTTCTGCGAACAGCTCCCTCGCGGCACGGCGACTGCGCCGTCGAGACGTCGTGTCTGCGTTTGACGCCGGACGCGCCGCCAGCGCACGAGTCCGGTGCGCGTAGGTGAAGCTGGGAAGCCTCCGGCTCGTTGATTGTTAGAAAGTAGTAAAAGTTCTTGAAGAAGGGGTTCGGGGGAAAAGGGAAGAAGGGGCATACGCCCCTTCTTCTGCTTTTTCGCTTTGCGAAAAAGCCAACTTCATTTCAAGAAGTCACTCCCCCGACAAAAACTATATCACAATCACACCGGCGGGAGTGCCGTCGGGCGTAAGATTCGGCGCGGTGGCGACGGCGGATGCGGGGACGTGAAAATGCTTGGCGATGTCCCATACCGATTCGCCGCGGGCAGGATAGTAGACGGTGAACCCGTCGCGGGCGGGGTATTCGTCGCCGGCGGACGCGACGGCGAAAACGGCGCGCTCGCGTTTAAGCGACGCAACGGTCGCGGATACGACAAGGTCGGCGTCGACGGCAAGCTCGCCGTCGAGACGCGCCGTTATCGCCGGCACGCAGACGTCGCCGTAAACGGCGAGCGTGTCGCCGTCCGCGCACGCGCAGTCGCAGGGCGGCTCATAGCTCCACGGCAGCGTGAACGGCACCGCGTCGTACTCGCCGCCCGACACTGTCAGCGCCGTGCCGCGCAGCTCGCCGTTGATGCGGACGCGCGAGTTCACGCATGCGGCGTCGACGATGGAGGCGGAAGCATACACGGCGGCAACGCGCGCGACTGCGTTTTTCGGTATGCGGTCCGACACGGTGACGCTGCCCGTGTACGCGCAGAGCGGCATCATGTATTCGACGTCGTCGCAGGTGACGGCGAGCGGCGCCGTGCAGCTGTATGCGTCGGTAACGAGCTCGGTCCCGACCGGCGTGACGGCGTCGGCGGACAGTGTGTATACGACCTCGACATGTACGCCGGACGCGGTATCGTCTGTGTTCAATTCGCACGACATGACGTGACCGCACGCGCGCACCGCCGCATCATCGTCGACGTCGCCGTCGAACACAACGACCTCGTCGAATGGCGACTTTTCCGTCACCGTGACGCCCTCGCCGCCGCGCTCGTAGAGGCAATTCACGACGACGTCGCCGCGGCAGCGGTATTCGCTCGTTCCCGCATCTCCGACGGGGCGGCACTCGGTCACCACGACTGCGGCGGAGCACATGACGGGCGACGCCCCCTCGGGCATCGACGAAATGTCGACGGCGCAGAGCAGGTCGCTTGCGCACGCGCTCGTGACGGACGCCATCGTGACCGTTTCGGTGCGGCACTGCAGCCCCGCTGTGCCGCCGTCGATCTCTGGCACCTCGACCGGTCCCGCGACGGTGATGCGCGTGCCGAGACGGCAGCGCAGCTGCAGCTTGCGCGGCGCCGTGACGCGGCAGAACACGTTTTCGGGCGTCGTCGACGCGTACACGACGGGCGACTCGACGCTGCCGATAACGGCGGCCGCGTCGTAGTCGCACGGCACGGTCACGCCGTATATGCCGTGCGCGTCTGCGCTTTCGCCCTCGTCGGCGTCGCTGCGCTCGGGCACGTACAGCACGCGGAACGATGCGGTGCCGCCGAGCTCGGCGGTCACGCCGCGCCCGTCCGTCTCTTTCAAATATACGCCCTCGGGCGCGGGCACGCACTCGACGGACAGCATCCGCCCTATCGCGGGAACGTAGTCCGGCAGCGTGAATTCGCCGCCGCAGTCGTGGGTGATCTTCATTTCTCTCTCTAACTTTATCCTCTCCATATATACACCTCGCACGTTTTTGTATATATGTATGAAAGAATTTTTTATTATATGCAGGGAGAGAGAAAAACTTCTTGAAAGAAGTTTTTCTCTCTCCCTGCACCCACTCTTTTTTCAAGAACTTTTATGACTTTTTTCTTTTTGAAAAGGCTAACGGAAACAATATCCTCGGAGATAGCTTAAGATAATCACTATTTAATCCGTTTTTGTGCGAGGAGCATCTCCTCACTATGTTCGGAGCTGCCACACTTTTCGCGAAGCGGAAAGTGTCGGAGGTTTGGCGCGTAAGCGACAAAACTCCTACCTTTCTACAAAAAGGGGCTCCGCAATTACTTCTTGAAAGAAAGCAGAAGAAGGGGCGAACGCCTCTTCTTCCTATCTCCCTCACGCTCCCACTCTTTTTTTAAGAACTTTTATGACTTTTTTCTTTTTGAAAAGGCTAACGGAAACAATATCTTCAGTGATAGCTTAAGATAAACACTATTTAGTCCGCTTTGGGCGAGGAGCATCTCCTCACTATGTTCGGAGCTGCCACACTTTTCGCTCTGCGAAAAGTGCAGGACGGCTTCGAGTGTAACGAGAAGACGTTACACACACATTTCCGCTCTGCGAAAAGTGTCGGAGGTTTGGAGCGTAAGCGACAAAACTCCTACCTTTCTACAAAAAGGGGCTCCGCAATTACTTCTTGAAAGAAAGCAGAAGAAGGGGCAAATGCCCCTTCTTCCAATCTCCCTGCACCCGCACACTTTTCGCGAAGCGAAAACGTGTAGCAGCTCGGCGCGTAAGCGACGAGATGCCTCTTTCTTTTCAAAAACTTTTATGACGGTTACGTTTTCGGTATGTTTCGTTTCATCATCATGATATGGAACGGTATCGACACAACGAACGTCAACAGATCCGAGACCGCCTGCGTCATGATGATGCCCTCGAGCTTCAAACATGCGGGCAGTATGAATATGAGCGGTACGAAGAATATGCCCTGACGGCAGGACGCAAGAAACGTCGCGGGCGCGACGAATCCGAGCGACTGGTAAAGCTGGTTGACGAACGTGGAATAGCCGAGCACGGGCAGCGACAGGCTGAGATAGCGGAGCATGCGTCCGCCGATCTCGATGACCTCCGTGTCGCCGGGACGGAACACGCCGATTATATTGCCGGAGAAGACAAACACCAAGACGCCGACGGTCACACCGTAGAGCGTGCCGAGGAAGATGGCGGAGTTGAACGCCTTGCGCACGCGTCCGAACAGCTTCGCGCCGTAGTTGTAGCCCGCAACGGGCTGGAAGCCCTGACCGACGCCGATGAGCATACTGCGCACGAGCATATAAATTTTATTCGATATGCTGACGGCGGACACCGCAGCGTCCCCGTACGGGCGCACGGCGCGGTTCAGAAGCGTCGTCGCGACGCTGCCAAGGCTTTGACGGAACACGGTCGGCAGACCGACGCGGAATATGTTGACGTAATCGGAGATATGGCGGCTCGTTTTGAATATGTTGATCTCGACGTTGGACTTCTTGAAGATGAAGAACGATATGAGAATGAGGAACGACACGATCTGACTTATCATCGTCGCTATGGCGGCGCCGGCGACGCCCATTTGGAGCACGAGTATGAACAGCGCGTCGAGTCCGATATTGAGTATGCCGCCGCTGCAAAGTCCTATCATCGAAAGCGTCGCTTTCCCTTCGGCGCGAAGGATATTGTTGAGCACGAACGACGAACAGAAGACGGGCGCGCCGAGCAGTATCCAAAAGCCGTAGTCGCAGGCGAGCGGCAGCGCCGTCTCGGTCGCACCGAAAATGTCCATCAGAAACGGCACGTTGACGAGTCCGAGAACCATCAAAAGCGCGCCCATCAAAACCGACGCAAGGAATCCCGACGTCGCGTAGAGGTTGGCTTCGTCGCGCTTCTGCTCGCCGAGCCTGCGCGAGATGAGACTTTGCGAGCCCATGCCGAACCCGTAGCCGACGGCCTGTATTATCGACTGTATCGAGAAGACGACGCCGACGGCGCTCGTCGCCGAGTTGCCGAGCGACGAGACAAAGTACGTGTCGGCGAGATTGTATATCGATGTGATGAGCATGCTGAACGTCGTCGGTATCGAGAGCTTCAAAACGAGTCCGAACACGGGCGACTCCGTCATGCGCTTGTATTCCGCTGTGTTTTTGTCTGTGTACGCCATTTACCGATATCCCCTGTTTTGATATTTCACCGTCTGCATCAATAAATCTGATATACCAAACGGTAATTATATCACAAACATGCGTAAAAATCTACTGTTTACATGCGCTTCGGATAAAATAATCGCCCCGTTTCAATACCTCTCCCCGCCCGTACCTCCCTTGTCGAACGGACTTTTCTCCTCTACCCCAGCAGCTTCCCCCACGTTGCTGCGCCGCAGCTTCCGTCGACTTCGAGCCCGCTCGCGCGCTGATACGCCTTTATCGCCGCCTCGGTAGCGGCTCCGCAACTGCCGTCTATTTCAAGCCCCGCACCCGCGCGCATATTGAGCAGCGCCTGCACCGCGCGCACCGCGTCGCTCTTGACGCCGCGCTTCACCACCTCGACCGCCACGTTCACACGCTTCGTCTCTGCTGCATCCGGCACACCCGGCGCACCCGCGCCGAGCAGCTTCGCCACATCGTCACGCGCCGTCTCCATCGACTTACCGTAACGGTCGAACCACTCGTACACGTCGCTGTGATCGCTGCCGAGCCCGAGCCTGTAACTGTCCTTGTGACACAGCACCGTCGGCACCGTCACGCCGTTATAGCTCACCGACCCCTTCGGGTCGATATTATACATCCGGCACAGATACGCCGTCAGCTCGCACGCCTCATCGTATACACGCGCAAAATACTCGGAATCGTTCATATCGTCCTCGCATATCTCGAACTGTATCCACCCGTTGTTGCACGAACCCTTTTTGCCGCTGCCGCACCCCCACGGCTTGTAGTCCCACGGCATGACCTGTACCGACGCGACTCCGCCGTCCGCGAGCTGCCCGATCCATGCGTTCATGCCCGCCTGCCGCTCCTTGTGGTTCCAGTCGTTGTTGTACCGATTCTTTCCGAGCAGCGCGAGCAGACGCTCACGGTCGGACGCGTCGTCGTCGGGCTGCACGTACCGCTTCAGCGTCGGATTATTCGCGCCCGTGCTGTGCCACAACACGCCGCGCACATTCATTTTCTTCGTGCCGCGGTAGCATGTGCTCTGCGTCATCATGCATAAAAGCGGCGCGTTCGATTCACTGTATTTCATCGTCCTTACTCTCCTTTTTGTTTAACACATCTATCGCTTTCGTTATCGCCGCCGGTATCGGCACGCCCATCAGTCCCGCGTTCTCGATGATGCTTATCGTCTCATTCGCGATGAACGCGGTCACGACGCCGTCGCGGACAAAATTCACGCCGAGTACAAGATCGAGACGCGCCGCGACGAGCACCACGAGCAGTATCGCACCCTTTCGGCACAGCCCTTTCCATCCGGCGCGGCTTTCGAGCGCGCCGTTTTCGGACTTCTGCGACTTGTGGAACACGCCCGCAACGACGAGCCCCGTCACATAGTCGGCGGCCATGAATATGCACAGCGTCGCAACAGCCGCGTCCCATCCGCCGAACAGCGCCGCGACCGCCCCGCCGACGGCGCCGATAACACTAAGTATTATATGCTTCATTCCTTATCCGTCCTTTCACTTGCGAGCAGCTTCTTTACCTGCTCTCTTATCCTCTCCGGCACGTCGTCTACCGTCCGCAGCCCTTTCTTTATCAGCTCAACATATATCTTCACCATTCCCGTCTACCTCCTTTACACAAGCATTTCATATATCTCCGCGAGCGCGAGCTGCACGTCCGTCATGTTCGCCTCACCCGTGGCAATAGCAGCCTTGATATCGCGCACGAGCTTTTGTTCATGCGTCATCTCCGCAAGAATAAACCACGACTTTCCGTTGACCGTCACATTCTGAACGAGCACCATGTCGTGATATTCGACACTTTCGCCGTCCCCGTCCGTTATCGTGACCGTGCCGAGATTGCCCTCGAACACGTCGCCGTCTATGATCTCATCGGAAACAAAATTGTTTCCGTTCAACTCTAAGTTGTCAAGTATTGTTCCGTCTGCAAGTTTTATCGTATACATTAAAATCATCTCCTTTCGCCTCAGCCGCCTATCAAAAAGAACGGACGCACCCGCAAAGACATGCTCGCTAAGTAAGCGACCGCATCACCGGTCATACCCGCAATGCAGAAATATGTCGGAGAGCAAACGTCCTGCAGCCAAAAGTTCGTGCCGCGTCCCGTCAACATGTCGGGGCGCATGCGGAATATGGGAAGCTGTGTCCTAAATATCGTATGTGCGTCAGGCGCGGTCACGCCGTTATTTGCGACCGCCGAATAAAATTGTGTGCCGTAGCACATGACCTCAGACATCAGCTCGATTTCGCAATCGAACCATGCGTCGCCTGAAGGGTGTCCGTCTGTCACGGCATTTGTGAGCAGTCCGCGATATGTAAGAATGTGCCCCGGGAAAGCGGCATTGACAGTCTCCTTCGCCTCGTCAAGGTTCTGTGTCCTCATCTGCGAAAGCGCATACCCGCCCGCCGTTGTGTTCAAGTCATTCATCTTTGCATTGTACAGACCCGTCTCGGGTATTATGACCGCGTGATGCTCAGCCGTCTCCGTGTCGCCCGTTTTACAGAGATAGTCGAACCCCGCAATAAGCCAGTTGACGCCGTTTATCGTCCAGTAGTCGCCGACGTACATGTCGTCGAACGTGCCCGCACTTATCGCCGCATACTGCGCCTCCGTCACCGCGTCTCCGAGATATTTCCCGCGGAATATGCTGTTGTGGAAACCCGCGCCGCGCCATGATGTAACAACATCCTCCGGTGCCGGCGTCCAAACAGTGGTTTTAACTTTGCCTAATTCAAGCTTATAACCGCAAACATAGAACGGCGTACCGCTCGTTTCGGATTCAATACGCAAGTGTGATTCCGCGTCCTTGACGGCTTCAAAAGAGAAAGAATAGCGTTTCCACTCCGTCGTCGCGGTAAATTGCATAGTACGCGGGGACGATATTGCGCCGCCAGCGGGCTCTGCAAATGCGGTACAATGCAATGCTCCATCTGCTCTTGCAAAAAAAGAGAAAGTATATGTTTCTCCTTGTGTAACATCAAACTTCTGATATATTCCGCTCCATGCATCGATACCCGAATATACGGTCAGAGTATTATAGGCAGAGTTTTTTCGCAAGTTGCCGGTCTGAAGCCAATCGCCTGAAAAATCTTTTGTACCCGTCAGCAGATTCACTCCCTGCGTGTCGCCCGCCGCTATCGCCTCCGTCACAGCCTTCTGCGACATGACGACGTCGACGCCTCCGCCCGTCTCCTGCACGACCGCGGACTTGTCGAGCTTCAAGTCCGCAACACCGCGCGCCGCCTCCGCCGCACTGTTTGCAGACGTCGCAGCCTCATTAGCCGCGCCCGCCGCCGACATCGCCGTACCGGCAGCTGCATTCGCCGCCGATGCCGCGCCATTCGCGGCACCCGTCGCCTCGCGGCACTCGACGACGAGCTCTGCAAGCACGTCGACGTTTTCGTCGTTCTCGATGTCGCCGTCCGTCACCTCCGCAGGCTCGACGTCGACGAAAAATGTCGTCGACGTAAGCCTCTCGCCGTCGCCCCCGAGCACGGAAACGCTGCACTTGAGAACTCCCGCACATTCGAGCATCCACGATGTCAGCGGAGCCGTGACCGTTCCGTCGCCGTTGACGGTGCAGAAGAACGACTTCGACGCCCCGTCCGGACGCGACGCGTTTATGACGGCGGTTGCATCCTGCGCCACCGTTATTTTCGTGCCGCCCGAACACACCGTCACGCGCAAAAACCTCGACTTCGCGTCGCACTGCTTCGCGACGACCGCCTCCCCCGCGCGCTTCTTCTGTACATCTATGTTTATACTTTTTACTGTTTCTGTCATTTTTCCTCCATGGTTTTTTCAAATTCCTATCGTTCCGACTCCCCGCACGTCGAAACATTTATATACATTCATTTTCAAAGTAAAACAGGCGTGTAGACTTTTTCTCTACACGCCTATATTATACCATAAAATTTGTGATTTGTCAAGTGGTTTTCACAAATTTATGTATTATATTTTCCATGCTCACGTTAAACCGTTACAAAGCCTGATTATCCCATACTTTCCGCGTCACCGCCAGACCGTATCCACAACTGACATCTCCGCTCACCGCGGATGTTTATGCAGCCTGCCCCCACCGGCAGCTACCTTTGTATATCAGACGTGGTGACGTCTTTCACGTCTTTCAGCCGGTTTTTGACAAGGGGGACTTTCTCGCAAGAAAGTCCCCCTTGTCGAACCCCAAAGAGGCTCCCGTGTGTTCGTCGATGTTATCCGGTCTGCGTCAAAAGAGGCGTCGGGGCGTAGACCGCGTTGTAATTTCCTGCGAACAGCTCCCTCACGACGTGTCGATATCGCCGTCAAAGCGTCGTGTCTGCGTCGGACGATGGACGCGCCGTCAGCGCACGAGCGCGGTGCTCGTAGTTGAAACCGGGAAGCCTGACGGCGTTCTGCCATCACTTGGTCGGCGTAAAACAAAACTTGTAGTAAAAGTTCTTGAAGAGGATGCGCGAAGGAGGGACTTCTTTATTCGGGACCCCTTTTTGTAAAAGGTGTCCCCTACCTTCGCCAAAAGCGGACTAAATAGTGATTATCTTAAGCTATCACTGAAGATATTGTTCTCGTTTACTTTTCAAAAACAAAACTTGTAATAAAAGTTCTTGAAGAGGATGCGCGAAGGAGGGACTTCTTTCAAGAAGTCCCTCCTTCGCAAAAATTATTTATTTCTAATATACTCATCTATCGCGCGGGCGGCGGATTTGCCGGCGCCCATGGCGAGGATGACGGTCGCGGCGCCCGTCACGGCGTCGCCGCCCGCATAGACGGCGGGACGCGACGTCGCGCCGTTTTCGTCCGCGACGATGCCGCCCCACCGCTCGGTGTCGAGACCATCCGTCGTCGACTTGATGAGCGGATTCGGCGACGTACCGAGCGCCATTATGACGCAGT
Organism: uncultured Clostridia bacterium; assembly: GCA_947624945.1. GTDB lineage: Bacteria > Bacillota > Clostridia > Oscillospirales > CAG-272 > DTU064. The sequence goes on from CANQMJ010000029.1 coordinate 8,953, forward strand.
CGACGGGAAGCTCGAATTCGGAGCCCTTCACCTCGACGGGACGGCGGCGTCCGGACGCGTCCGGCTCGCCGAGCTCCATTTTCACACAGCGAATCGCGCGCACGGCGCGCTTTTCGTCGCCGATTATCTCTACGGGATTCGTCAAAAGCCGGAATGCGACGCCTTCCTCCTTAGCGTGCTCGACTTCCTCACGCCGCGCGGGCAGCTCCTCCTCGCCGCGGCGGTATACGATCGTCACATCGTCCGCGCCGAGGCGCAAAGCGCATCTCGCGGCGTCCATCGCCACGTTGCCGCCGCCGACGACGGCGACGTGCTTCGCATGCATGACGGGCGTGTCGGCGCCGTCGCGGTACGCGCCCATCAGATTGACGCGCGTCAGAAACTCGTTCGCGGAGAACACGCCGTTGCAGCTCTCGCCCGGTATGTTCATGAACTTGGGCAGCCCCACGCCCGTCCCGATAAAGACGCACTCGAAGCCGTCCGCGAGCAGGTCGTCGACGGTCAGAACGCGCCCGATCACCATATTCGTCTCAATTTTCACGCCGAGCGCGCGCAGATTTTCAATCTCTAGCGATACTATCGACTTCGGCAGCCTGAACTCGGGTATGCCGTATACGAGCACACCGCCCGCAGTGTGCAGCGCCTCGAATACCGTCACCGCATACCCCATTCTCGCAAGCTCGCCCGCGCACGTGAGCCCCGACGGCCCCGAGCCGACGACGGCAACGCTGTGCCCGTTCGGCACAGGCTTTTTTATTTCATGCTTTTTCTCATTGTGACGGTCGGCGACGAAGCGTTCGAGACGCCCGATGCCGACGGGCTCGCCCTTTATGCCGCGCACGCACTTCGCCTCGCACTGCGTCTCCTGCGGGCATACGCGTCCGCAGACGGCGGGCAGCGAGCTCGCCTTCGATATCACGTCGTAAGCGCCGTCGAAGTTGCCTACCGCGACCTCGGCGATAAAGTCAGGGATATCTATCGCGACCGGGCACCCCGATACGCACGGGCGGTTCTTGCAGTGCAGACACCGCGTCGCTTCGTTTATAGCGTCAGTTTCCGTGTAGCCGAGCGTGACCTCGTCGAAATTACGCGCGCGCTCCTCTGCGGACTGCGTCGGCATCGCGGTCTTTTTTACTTGCATGTTCGGCATTATTCCGCGCCTCCCGTCTTCAAGAGATTGCACACATGCTCGCGCGCCTCCGCCTCGAACGGGCGGTACATGGCGGCGCGCGCCATCGCTTCATCAAAATCGACCTCGTGACCGTCGAAGTCGGGACCGTCGACGCAGGCAAATTTCATCTTTCCGCCGACGGTGAGGCGGCAGCAGCCGCACATGCCGGTGCCGTCTATCATTATCGGATTCATGCTCACGACGGTCTTTATGCCGTACTCCTTCGTTAAAAGCGAGACGAACTTCATCATCGGCAAAGGCCCTATCGCGATGACCTCGTCGTAGCGCTCGCCCGACTCGATTAGAGCGCGCAGCGCGTCGGTGACGAGTCCGTGCTCGCCGACGGAGCCGTCGTCGCTCATGAGCTTATACACGTCGGAGACGGAGCGGAACTCGTCCTCGAGTATCACAAGGTCGCGGGTGCGGAACCCGACGACGGAGTGAACGGTGACGCCGAGTCCGTGCAGCTTTTTCGCCACCGGATACGCGATGGCGCAGCCGACGCCGCCGCCGACAACGGCGACGCGGGACAGTCCCGCCGTCTCTGTCGGACGACCGAGCGGGCCGACAAAGTCGTGTATCTCGTCGCCGACCTCCATTGCGCCGAGTTTCATCGTCGTCGCGCCGACGAGCTGGAATATGATGGTGACTGTGCCCGCCTCGCGGTCATAGTCTGCGACGGTGAGCGGGATGCGCTCGCCGTGTGCGTCGGTGCGAAGGATAACGAACTGTCCCGGCTCGGCTCGGCGCGCGACGCGGGGCGCGTCGACGCACATCTCGACGACGGTCGGGTTGAGGGTCCGCTTGCGGACGATCTTATACATAAACGCCTCCGATTTGTCGAATTATGCAATTTCGCGCGCGGCGAATTGCAAATACTGCTTACAGTATACCACGAAACACGGGGGTTGTAAACAAAATTTGCAGTATTTTTATTATCTCAGCGGCGTTTTCTTCTGCGTATCGCGACTATCACCAAAATGACGATCACGACGACTGCGAGCATCATGACGAACGGCGACGCGGCGACGAACGCTATCGCCACCCACTGCACGAATGCGACGAACGCCTCGATCGAGCCCGAGAATGCTTTTGCGGCGCGCGAGCCGAACGTGACCTCCTCAGGCGCTTTCGTTTCCTCGACGACTTCTCTCACATCGACTGTGACGGTCGAGTACGCGACGAGCGAGTCGAGGCGGTTCAGCGTCGTCGTGTACGACTCGATCTGATATATTACGTCGGAGAGCGCCTGCGTCAGCTCGATGATGTAGTTTATGTCCTCGGCTTTGTCGAGCAGCTCCATGTACTTGTCGCGCTGGAGCTCGAGCGAGCGCAGCCGCGTTTCGATGTCGAAGTACTGCGCCGTAACGTCGCTGCCGTGCTCGCTCTGCGTCAGTACGTGTCCTATCGACGGCAGCGCTTCGGCAAATCCGCTCGCATCAGCCTGCGGTATGCGGAACACGAACTTTGCGCTTCTTCCGCGCCCGTAGACGTCGGAGTTATATTCCTCGGACGAGTCGATGTAGCCGCCGGCGCTGCCCGCCATCGACTTGAGCTCGGACACGGTCTTATCGTATTCGAGCGTCTCCATCGTCACGTCGATGTAGACGATGCGCTTGCGTTCTTCCACACCTTCTACACCTTCCACGGCCGCGCCGGAGCTGTCATAATCGCTCTCGAACTTGTCTGCGTAGCCGCCCGCTGCCTCCTCGGGCATAGACGCGTCCGAGGACGCCATGCCGCCGGACGGCGCCTCCATATATTCGTCGGCGCTGAAGTCGATGCTGTCCTTCGCGGACGAGCAGCCGGCGACGGACATCATCGTTATTGCGGCGAGTATTGCCGCGAGTATGCGTTTTTTCATGATCACTACCTCCTGTCTTTGTCTATTTAGACGTCGGATGATCGAGAAATGTTCCCGCATCCGCTGCACATTCGGTGGATTTGCAGTATTATTGTGCCGCCGTGCGGGGAACAACGAAAAAAGGGGGACGCAGTCCCCCTTTACGCATTATCCGCCGAACGCGGCTATGACCGGCGCTATCGCAGATGCGACAGCGTCGCCGCCGTCGGTACCGTCCGCGTCGGCGCGGTCGCACCATACGCACAGCATCGACCCGACAGACGGCGCCGTGATGCCGCCGTTGAACACAGACGCGTCAAACTCCGCCGCCTTTTTTGCGTCGAGCTGCCAGTCCGGCCTGCCGAGCACCCAATAATAGTCCGCGTTCGCGTTGACGAGCCTGAAACCCGCGTCCGCGAGCGTCGCCGGCGCGGCGAGGTCGTAGCCGCTCCAGCCGCGGCTCCAGTATGTGACGATGATGTCGCCGTCGATCTTGCCGTATTTGTCGGCGTTGTCGGCGTAGTAAATGCCGTCGTTGAAGCACATCGGCGTCATACCGTGCGACTTTATTATACCGGCGCACTTGTTGACGAACTGCACGAAATCCCTCATCGTGCCGTCGCCGTATATGCGGGAAAAACCCATGGCGCCCGTGTCGTTGGCGTACTCGTCCGCGCCGAAATGGAAATACTTGCAGCCGAGCGCCGCGAAATAGGCGGCGTATTTTTCAAGCAGCGCGTGCGCGAATGCGACAGCATCGGGGTTTTGCAAATCTATCGAGCTGCGTGAGCCGCCGAAGCGCAGATGGGGAAAGTGCTCGAGTATCGCGCCGAGGTGGCCGGGCATATTGACGGACGGGATAAGTCCGATGCCGTTTTCGGACGCATACGAGCAGATGCTCTCGATATCGTCGGCGGTCAGGTAAGAATTTGAGCCGTCGGGGGTCATGATGCCGTCGCGGTAGCCGTCGCCGAGCGCGGGCGCGAGGTCGTAGGTGCCGTATCCGGTCGAGAGCGTCATGTCGCGCAGACGCAGACGGAACCCCTGATTGTCGGAGACGTACAGTATCAGGTGCGTAAAGCGCGCGCTTTTCATCGAGTCGAGTATTTTTTGTATTGCGGACGGGGAGAAATATTTTCGTCCCGCGTCGAGAAAGAATATGCGCATTTTGCCGTTCTCGTTCATACTGTGCCTCCGCGTTTGTTTTATCGACGTTGACGCTCCGCGTCCCGTCGGGGTTATTGTAACATAAACGGAGCGGTCTGTCAAATGCACGCAGTATTGCCGCACGTCACCCTTTTATTTTCCCGATGCACGCACGATAACGCGGATGATGCGCGAGGTTGCCGAGGCGCCTATACATATGCCAGTCCTCGTCGCAGAAAAGGTGGAGACCGAAGTCGGGATGCCACACGGGCAGCCGCTCCGGCTCACCGGGTCTGCCTATTCCGACGCGGTGCAGAAATGACGCGCGGCGCACGCCGTCCGCGTCCGTCGATACCCTCACGTCAAGACGCCCCTCGATGTCGGTGCGGTACGACAGCACCGCGCCGTCAGGCAGTCGACGGAAACGTGCGAATACCTCCGCCGTCTGTTCGAGCGCGTCGAGCGCGCCGTCCGTGTCGCCCGCCTCGGCAAGTCGGCAGCCGAGGCAGAACCCGTTATACGCTCTCACGTCGACCCACATGTCGACGACGCCGTCGCCGAGCACGGGGAAGCGGCGGCGCGTTTCCTCGTCCACGCCCGATATCATGTTCAGATATTCGAGATTCGCGCGGTGACGGAGGATCGGGTCCTCGTTTTTCATCGGGTCGCGGAACAGCAGCGTCTCGGTGTCGCGCGCCGTGTTGAACTGCGACGTCGACAGCCACAGCTCGCGCTCGCCGCGCTTGTCGTAACGCAGCTCGAGCAGCTTGTTCGAGCGCGTGTCGCGGTCGGTCACGACGCGGTCGAGGAAACCGTAGACGTCGTTTTCACTCTCGTACACGGCGATGTATTCGGTGAATACGGCGCGCAGATATCCGTCCGTGCAAACATCAAGCGCGTCGAAGCATGTGCGCAGTATCTCGTTATCATAGCCGCCGGCGCTGTCGAGCGCGTCGCACAAAAGGCGCGCGAACTCGAGGTCGCGCGGGAATTCACGCCTCGCGTCGCGCAGAAGCGCGATACGCTCGTCCCCCGACGAGGCGTCGAGCATTCGCCTGTACTGCTCCTTCCGCGTTTCCGCGCACGTTCCGGCGACGCCGAGCAGCTCGTCGGTGCTGACGCCGAAAAATCCCGCCAGAAGCGGCACTGTTTCAAGGTCAGGATACGCGACGCCGCACTCCCAGTGGCTTATCGACTGCGTCGTGACGCCGAGCAGCTCCCCAAGCCGCTCCTGACTTAGTCCGCGTCCGCGCCGCAGCCTCCGAAGATTCTGTGATATTTCAAGTCTCATATGCATTTCTCCCATGTTTTATTCCGCCGCGCAGCTTACGATGCGATTATATAAAAAAATGCGGACGTTGTCCACATATCATTTCTTGATATTTTATCAAGCGTTGTGATATGATCCGGCGGCGCCGCAGTAACACTTGAAGACGGCACGAAAGATGATGCATCCTCTCCCGCTGTACAACGGTTCATTTTCGCGGTGCGACATCTTCACGCATATGAGCATTTCATTCGCCGCGGGCGAATATAACTGTCAAAAACAAAAAGCATCCGATAGGATGCTTTTTGTTTTTGACAAAGCGCCACCCGGAGATCGGGAGTCCGATTCCGCCCTTCGGGTTTAATACAAAAACTCCACCATAGGTGGAGTTTTTGTATTAAAGGCGCCACCCGGAATCGGACCGGGGAATGAAGGTTTTGCAGACCTCTGCCTTACCGCTTGGCTATGGCGCCTTATTAAGAAAGCAACATCCGAGGGTGTTGCTTTCTTCCTATGGAGCGGATTACGGGGATCGAACCCGCCACCTCGACCTTGGCAAGGTCGCGCTCTACCAAATGAGCTAAATCCGCATATGCCTCCGATCGGAATCGAACCAACGACACGGGGATTTTCAGTCCCCTGCTCTACCAACTGAGCTACAGAGGCAGACATAAAGCGATCCCAGAAAGGACCGACTCGGATGGGACTCGAACCCACGACCTCCGCCGTGACAGGGCGGCGTTCTAACCAACTGAACTACCGAGCCATAGATTGGGAACAACAGGGCTCGAACCTGTGACCCCCTGCTTGTAAGGCAGGTGCTCTCCCAACTGAGCTATGCTCCCAAGCTGCCCTATGTCCCGTTCGCGGGGTTCTCCCGCGACGGCTTTGTTATTATAGCACGGTGAGGTCGTGTTGTCAACAGATTTTTCAAAAAAATTTTCGAGTTTTTTTGAGGGGCTGACGCCGCACTTTATAAAGTGCGGCGCAGCTCGATCACCTTGCCGAGTATTATGACCGGCAGGTCCTCGATGTCCTCGTTTGTGAAGAACATAGGCTTATAGGCGGTGTTGTTCGATATGAGCCACACGCCGTTCGGCTCTTTCTGGATGTTCTTGCATGTCGCCTCGCCGCCGTTTATCATCGCGACGATCGTGTCGCCCGTATCGGCGTCGGACTGCAGGCGGATGATGATGGTGTCGCCGGGGCAGATCTTCGGCATCATGCTGTCGCCGCGCACCTTGAGCGCGATGTATTTGCCGGAGGCTGCGAGCTCGGGCGTAATCTCCTCGTATCCGATGACCTCCTCGATCGCGTCGATCGGTATGCCTGCGGCGACCTCGCCGTACACGGGGATGCGGACGCTTACGCCGTCTCGGAGAAGCGAGTCGACGTTGACGCCGAAGTAGTCCGCGATGGCGGAAAGGCGGAGGGCGGAGCATGATTTGACTCGGTCGGATTTGAGCTCGGTGAAGAAGTTCTTCGAGAATCCGAGGTTTCGAGCGAGTTCCGCGGGGGTGATGCCGCGTGCGGTGCACAGCGATTTGATTTTGTCGTACAACGGTTTCATAATGATCTCTCCCATGAAAAATAATAAAATTTCGTACTTTTTTGTGAAAATGTCTTGACAATCACACCGTTTTGTGGTATAATAATAACACGGAGCGGATATGATCATGTTGTTTTACAAGTAAATTATAGCACAGAGAAATGTGCGTGTCAAGTATGATTCTAAAAAAATATGAAAAAATTTTTTGAGTGTAAAAAGGAGATCTTATGACAAGGTGGTGCGACCACAAAATAGATTTTGAGCTCGGAGAAGAGCTTGCGGATTCGCATATTTTTATTACATTCAGGCAGGGGGAACGCGTCGTTTGCGAGTTCTCGGACGCGGACGGTGCTGTGACCGTCGACGGGAATGTCGTCACGCTGTTGATGACGCCGGGCGATACGGGGCAGTTCGACACTCCGTTTACGACGGTGCAGCTCAATATCCTGACGGGCGGGAAAAGACGCGCGACGGAGATAATGAAGCTGCCGGTGTATGATAATCTTTGCGAAAAAGAGCTTACGGAGGTCGGTGCATGACGTTTGAAAGAGTGAAGTGCAAGGTAAGGGAGAGCGGAGACGCGGTGAGGGCCGAATTTGAGGAGGCGCAGGTCTACTCGGTCGTTATCGAGGGAAAGGCGTATCTGCATATAATGTTCGCCGACACGGCTGTGCCGTCGGAGGGCGATATGAGAGCCGACGGCGGCGACTACATGGGAGTTGCGGTGACGGTCGACGAGGCTGCGCCGACGTCGCCGTCCGCGTACAGATGGATGCTCGTGCGCGGCGAAAAGGGCGCGGACGGTAAGGACGGCGTCGACGGCAAGGACGGCAAAGACGGTATAAACGGTAAGGACGGCGCGCAGGGCGAACGCGGCGAACGTGGTGAAAAAGGCGAGCGCGGAGAGAAAGGCGAGAAAGGCGACAGGGGCGAGGCGGGCGAGTCCGGCAAGGACTTCGCCGTGCTCGGGTTCTATGAGTCGCTCGAGTCGCTCGAGGCCGGTGTTCCGTCGCCCGCGCCGGGCGATGCGTACGGAGTCGGCGCGGATATGCCGTACGATATTTACATCTGGGACGGCATCGGCAAACGGTGGCTCGATCAGGGTGCGATACAGGGCGCGAAGGGAGACAAAGGCGACAAAGGAGATAAAGGTGACAAGGGTGATAAAGGCGATAAGGGCGACGCGGGCGCGGTCGGCGAACGCGGTCCCGAGGGTCCGCAGGGTCCTGCGGGCGATGTGGGTCCGATCGGTCCGACGGGTCCGACGGGGGCAGTCGGTGCGGTCGGTGAGCGCGGACCGATGGGGCCGGAAGGTCCTGCCGGTGCGGTCGGCGAGAGGGGTCCGGCGGGACCGAAGGGCAGCGACGGGAAAACGCCCGTTCGCGGAGTCGATTATTTCACCGAGGCTGACGAGGCCGAGTTCGTGGCGCGTGTCGTCGCTGCGCTGCCTGACGGAGACGGGGTGAGATACTGATGAAGATAGTGACTGACAGTGCAAATTATGCGGCTATTGCGTCGGCGATACGCGCGGTGAAAAAGGATGCGGGGACGATGCTGCCGCGTGAGATGGCGGCGGCGATATCGTCGATAAGTGCGGGTGTTGAGCTCAATGTCGATTACGGCGCGTCGGAGCCGCTCGACACGTCGAAGCTGTGGGTGCCGAGGAACGGCAAGGCTCCGTCGGCGGTCATTATAACGGACGAGTGCGACGAGATATGCGATTCGATGTCGGAGTCGTCGACGTTCACGGGTCCGTATGCGGTCAACACCTCGGCGGTCGAGGTCGGCGGGAAGATATACGTCATAGGCTGTTCGACGGCGCCGACGCGTGCGGTGAATCTGCTCGTGCGCGTGTTCGACCCGGAGTCGGGCACGTTTTCGGAGATATCGGGCGCGCAGACGGAAAGAAGCGTGTCGACGGCGGGCGCGGCGTCGGTCGGCGGTGTGATATATTCCGTCGGCGGTAGCACGTACAAGGATTATATGAGCGCGGACGCGCAGTTCTACGATACAGTTGTGACGTATGACACGGGAACGAAAAAGAGCGGCACGTTCGGCGCGGTTTTGCCGTATGCGATGGCGAAGACGACGGCGGTGTCCTGCGGCGGCAGCATATATGTGATGGGAGGCATAAGAAAGGACGGCGGCACGTTCGAAAACGTGTCGGCGGTTTACAGGGTCGACGTTTCGGCGGGGACCGTGACGAAGGCGGGCGACGGGATACCGGGGTTTGCGCCCGAGTGCTGCGCCGCCGTTGGCGAGCGCATATACTGCTTCGGCACGTCGACGCCGATGCCGGACAAGTCGTCGGCGGTCGCGGCGTTTTGGGTGTACGATGTGAAGTCGGGGACGTCGGCGCTCATCGACTGTGCGTGCCCGGACTTTTACGGGTCGTGCTGCTGTGCCGTGGACGGCAGAGTTTATGTGTTCTGCCGCGACGGGGGCGTTTACACCGCGGACGCGGGCGGCATGACGAGGTGTCCGTCGTCGATGGCAAAGCCGACGGAGGGCGCGTGCTGCGCTTCCGTCGGCGGCAAGGCTTACGTCTTCGGCGGGTACGAGCCGTATGCGGCGAACAATGCATACTGGACGTCGCCGCAGAGGGTAATTAGGACGTATGCGGCGACGGCAAAGCTGCCGGTCGGCACAATGAAGATAGCGGTCGGCGGGTCGATGAAAGCCGCGATAATAAAGTCCGAGGGCGTGAGCGTTTCCGTGCCGGTATTTGACGTGAGATTCGGCGGAGACGACGGTGTGTCGGCGCACGTTCCCGCGTTCGTGTACCGCGACGGGTGGCAGGCGGTCGGCTGACCGATGTGTTTTGTGCGAAAAACATTCGATAAGCGGCAAAATCGGCTTGACTACGACTCGTATACATGATATAATTACAGTCGGCAGGGTAGTCCCCGCCGAAATAATCGAGAGAGAAAGGAGGTAGTTTTTTAGAATGGAAAAGAAAAACTGCCCGTGTAAAGGTTTGTGGCGCGCGCTCATTATAATCGCCGCCGTTATAGGAGCTTTTGTAGCTGCGGAGGCTGTGCTTGAACGCGTGTTCAAGAAGTATCTCAAGATCACGGTCGAGCTCGAGGATATCGACGATCTCGACGATGACGGCGATGAGTGCTGCTGCTGCGACGATGACGACGATTGCTGCTGCTGCGATGAGGAAGAGGACGAGGATGAGTCCGACGAGTGCTGCTGCGGCGACGCAGACGAAAAGGACGAAGAAGAGTCCGACGAGTCCGATAACGAAAACGAGGAGCAGTGATCGCTCCTTTATATGGGCAAACCCCGACCTTCGGTCGGGGTTTTTCCTTTTTTCGTTTACCGTGCGCGCAGACGCGTCTCAATCGCCGCGATGACGGAGCGTTTGTCCGCGCACCACATGGGCGCCGTGAGCATATCGCGGGGACAGTCGCCGGTTATGCGGTGCAGGACGATGTCGGGGCGCAGGCGCGATATCGAAGATGCGGCGAGCGAGGCGTATTCGTCGAGCGTGAGCGGCGTGTAAAGTCCGCGTTCGTAGAGGTCGCAGAGGCGCGTGCCGCGCATGACGTAGAGGGAGTGTATCTTCACGCCGAAAACGGGAAGCGAGTTTATGAGGTCGACGGTCGCGGCGACGTCGCCCGCGTCCTCGCGGACGTTTTCGGCGCGCGGCAGCCCTATCATCATATGCGCGACTACTTTTATCCCGCGCGAGTGCAGCGTTTGCACGGCGTCGGCGAAGCGCGCGGTCCCGTATCCGCGATTGATGAAGCGCGCGGTCTCGTCGGACGCTGTCTGGAGTCCGAGCTCGCACCAGACGTCGCGGCGGTCGGTGATGAACGATGCGAGCGTGTCGGCGCGTTCTTCGTCTATGCAGTCGGGGCGCGTGCCGACGGCGAGCACGCGAACGCTGTCTCCGCCGACGTCGAGCGCGGCGGCGTACCGTTCGTAGAGCGTCCCGGGCGGCGCGTACGTGCCGGTGAAGTTTTGAAAGTATACGATATGCTCATGATATTTCGCCGAAGCGGGCGAGTCGAAGTAGCGCTTTGCCTGCTCCGCTATCGAGCCGCATACGATATGTTCGCCCGCGCCGCGCTCGCCACAGAATATGCAGCCGCCGACGCCGCAAGTCCCGTCGCGGTTGGGGCATGTGAAGCCGCCGTCGATACAGAGCTTGCCGAGTCTGTGACCGTATGTGTTGCGCAGGTATGTGGAGAGATTATAATAAATGTAGGGGAGCATAGTATTTTATCGGTTGATCTCAACGATCGCATCCATATTTGCACTGTTTTCACATCATTTTGCAGGGCTTAATGCTGATTTTGCCGTATTTATTATATCAGCCGCAGTGCCGATTGTCAATCGACGCGTTCGTTATAAATCCGCGTAAACGGTGAGATGAGTCGGAGAGACGAAAAAAGCGCAATAAAGGTGTGAACGATTTATTGTAAAGGAATGCGGAGTTTTGGGGCGTCCGCTTATACGGTATCATTATGTCAAAGTCGCTGCAGTACGGTGACGACATTTAATGGAAGCAGTTATTGCCCATAAGATATATCAAAATATTCTTTGCCTTTTTTTTAACAAAGTTTTTTCAAGATCCTCTTGACAGATATTACGGTTAGTGATATATTTATTACAGTAACCGTAGTAAAGGAGGCGTAGAATTGCGTGACAATATAAAGGGCGGCGCACTGACCGAAGTAACATTTTTTGTTTTGCTTTCGGTTTATCAGCCAAAGCACGGATATGTTATCATGCAGTTTATTGAAGAAAAAACGAACGGTCGGTTGGTGCTTGGCGCGGGAACACTGTATGGCGCGCTTTCATCTCTTGAAGAAAAAGGGTGGATCATGCCGTGCGGCAATGATAGCGGACGAAAAAAAGAATATCTTATCACAGATGCGGGAAAAGAGATCTGCAATAAAGAAATTGCCCGATTAAAAGAACTGATCAAATGCTCATGTACGGTAAGGAAGCAAGCAACCGAAAACAAGAGATAGACCGCCAGCACTACACTATTCCGAACC
>CANQMJ010000030.1 GCA_947624945.1 uncultured Clostridia bacterium
ATTTAATGCTGCGCAACGGCATCGGATTTTTTTCATGTCCTTTTGTGCCTTCCGCGCAGTGGAAAGGAATGGTCATATCTATGATGACAGACTGCTTGTAAAACCGATAAAAGCAGCGATCAGCTATATGCCGACAGCGGCATATGAATTACCCTATGAGGGAGCAAAAGAGATGCTGCGGGTAGATGAAGTTGATAACAGAGAGTTTTTGACAGGTTTATTCAACGCCATGTATGAGGAACTGCCGTCGCCAAAACCGAAAAAGAAGAAATAGTCAATTCCCGTATATCTTTCAATCAATTCATATCCCATACACAAAAAGCAGACGAAACACGTCTGCTTTCTTTATGCGCATCAGCACAAAATCTTCGCTTTTCTCAAATAAAAAATGTAACAGTTTTAGAAGGGGGCGTCGGTGGGAAACCTTTTGCCAAAAGGTTTCCCCCCGACAAAAACAATATCAATAATATCTCACCGACGCGACGACGCGGCCGAGAACGGCGACCTCGTCGACGATTATAGGCTGCATCGTGCGGTTCTCGGGCTGGAGGCGGAAATGGCCGTCCTCGCGGAAGAAGCGCTTGACGGTCGCCGAGTCGTCCACCATCGCAACGACGATGTCGCCGTTGTCCGCCTGCGGCGTGCGGCGGACGATGATGACGTCGCCGTCGAGTATGCCGGCGTCTATCATGCTCTCGCCGGTGACGCGCAGCGCGAACAGCTCGTCGGCGTCATATTTGCCCTCGAGCGAGATCTCGACAGTGTCGGCGTCGTCGTATACCTCGGCGGCAAGGATCGGCTGACCTGCCGCGATTCGCCCTATCACGGGCAGACGGACCGTCGCCTTCTGCGACGTCGTGCGGAGCGTGCGGCTCTTGCCGTCCTCCTTGATTATGTAGCCTTTGTCCTCGAGCCGCCCGAGATATGTGTGGACAGTCGAGGTGCTTTTGAAGCCGAGCGTCGTGCGTATGTCGCGCACGCTCGGCGAAAAGCCGTTCTTCCGTATCGACTCCGCGATGTAGTCGTAGACGGCGCGTTCTTTTTCGTTGAGTGGTTCACGTGTCATGTCTGCACTTCCGTTTCACAAATTCTTCTATATCGATTCTACCACACTTTTCGTGAAATTGCAAACATTTGTTCTAAAATTTTTTCAAAAATTTTTCGCCGCGGCGGTAATACGAATATGAGCGGCGCCGTATTCCCCCATACGCTGTAATTTGACGCGCGATTTCTTAATTTTCATACATCGACAATGAAAACAAAAATATTGACAAATCATGCTTGAAATATTGCGCGATATGGTATATAATCATTATCGGTGGAATAGGGGAATATTCCGCGTCAAAGTGCATCAAAATTCTAAAAGGAGATATAGGTATGTCTAAAAGTATGACTAACAACAAGTACGTCCTCGACTGGATCGAGGAAATGAGACAGATGTGCTGCCCCGACAATATCGTCTGGATCGACGGTACCGAGGAGCAGGCAGAGGCGCTCAGAGCCGAGGCATGCAGCACGGGCGAGCTCACAAAGCTCAACGAGGAGCTGCTCCCGAACTGCTACCTGCACCGCACGGCAGTCAACGACGTCGCGCGCGTTGAGGGCCGCACGTTCATCTGCACGCCGACCAAGGAAGAGGCGGGCAACATCAACAACTGGGTCGACCCCGTTGAGATGTACGCGACGCTGAAGAAGCTCTACACCGGCGCCATGAAGGGCAAGACGATGTACGTTATCCCGTATTCGATGGGCGTCGTCGGCTCCGACTTCGCTAAAATAGGCATCGAGCTCACCGACTCCATCTACGTCGTGCTCAACATGCTCATCATGACGCGCGTCGGTCAGAACGTCATGGATTCGCTCGGCGATTCTCCCGACTACATCAAGGGTCTGCACGCCGTCGCCGACTGCGACCCCGAGAACAGATACATCACCCACTTCCCGCAGGACAACACGATCATGTCCGTCAACTCCGCTTACGGCGGAAACGTCCTGCTCGGCAAGAAGTGCTTCGCGCTCCGCATCGCGTCCTACCTCGGACGTAAAGAGGGCTGGATGGCGGAGCATATGCTCATACTCGGCGTCGAGTACCCGAACGGCGACATCAAGTATGTGACGGCTGCGTTCCCGTCCGCATGCGGCAAGACGAACCTCGCAATGCTCATCCCGCCGGAAATTTACAAGAAGCAGGGATACAAGGTTTGGACCGTCGGCGACGATATCGCATGGCTCAGAGTCAATAAGGAAGACGGCAAGCTCTACGCCGTCAACCCCGAGAACGGATTCTTCGGCGTCGCCCCCGGCACGAACGAAAAGTCCAACCCGAACGCTCTCGCTACGACGAAGCGCGACACGATCTTCACGAACGTGTGCTACGACGTAGACAACAACACGGTATGGTGGGAAGGCCTCAACGACAACCCGCCGAAGAACGCCATCAACTGGAAGGGCGAGCCGTGGGATTACAGAACGTACGACAAGGCTGACAAGATCAACACGTCGGGCGCTCATCCGAATTCCCGCTTCACGGCGTCCGCGAAGAACTGCCCGTGCCTGTCCTCCGAGTTCAACACGATCAAGGGCGTTCCCGTGTCCGCGATCATATTCGGCGGCAGACGCGCAAAGACTGCTCCGCTGGTGTATGAATCCCGCGATTGGCAGCACGGCACGTTCGTAGGCTCCATCATGGCGTCCGAGACGACGGCCGCTGCGGCAGGCGCGATCGGCGTCGTGCGCCGCGACCCGATGGCTATGCGTCCGTTCGTCGGCTATAACATGGGCGACTACTGGAAGCATTGGCTCGATATGGGCAAGATAATCCCGAACAAGCCGAAGATATTCCACGTCAACTGGTTCCGTACCGACGATCAGGGCAACTTCATCTGGCCCGGCTTCGGCGACAACATGAGAGTGCTTCTCTGGATCCTCGCTCGCTGCGAGGGCAAGGTCGACGCAGTCGAGACGCCTATCGGCTACGTGCCGAAGCCCGAGGACATCAACGTCGAAGGTCTTGACGGCGTGACCGTCGATACGATCCGCGACCTCCTCACGATCGACAACGATTCGTGGCTCGCAGACGTTGAGAACATCAAGGACTTCTACAAGCAGGTCGGCGATCATGTTCCGCAGGAGATGTACGACGAGCTCGCAAAGCTCGAGGCAAACCTCAAGAAATAATGGTTTACATTATATCCGTGGGAGAAAGAAATCCTTTCTCCCACGGTGCTTTTATGCATCAAAGGAGCACGCCGCGCAAAAATCGCGGCGTGCTCCTTTATTTTTTACGCGCAACCTCACGCGCCGCGCTTCTTCCTCATCACAACGATCGCCGCGCCGCTGACGACAGCGGCGGCAAACAGCATCGACACCTCGTCGCCTGTCTGCGGCGCATATCTGACCTCTGTCAGATCATATGAGCCGTACAGCTCCGCGATCTCAACCGCATCGAGCGCGCGGTCATATATCACGATGTCGTCAATATACGCATAAATTGAGATGTCAGCATTCTGAACTATGCAGTAGATATTATTTTCGCCGCCCTCGCGGTACGGATTGGGAACGTCTCGGCACACATTTACCGCCTTGCCGTTCTGGTAAAGCGTTACCGTATACGTGTCGCCGCCGCTGTCAAGCGAACAGGATACTGCCATGTGGATCCACGGCATGAATGTTTTAACTCTCCCGTTGATGCCGCCGTAGTACGGGGAGATGTATTCGTCTGTTATGAGGTTGAAATTATTCTTTTCGTTTAGGAACAGCTTGTATTCGTACTCATCTCTGTTTTCGCCGACGGTATACGATATCATCGGTCCCATACGCAGCCAGTTGCCGCCCGATGCGCTGTATGCGGAGCCTGTTTCTATCGAGAAAAATTTATACGGTTCGTCGGAATTGTTTCTGTATACGCTGTCGCCGTATCTCATATATTCGAGATTAGTTCCGCCTACTCTTTCATCCAGGAGCCACATACCGAACGTAAAATCACCGTTCCCGGGACTTACACCCGTATCTATTACATAATGTACTTCGGAGTCGCCATCATTAAATATCGTATAACACATTCCGTCAAGGCCGTCATAATACGTCGGAGGAGATATTTTCCCGCTTTCTTCGTCGAGCGGGTGAAATTCTCTATAAAGTCGAGTTGCAGACTGCCCCGTTACGTCATTGACCAAGTCGCCGTCGAGCCTGAAATGCCCGATAAGCCCGTCCTGCGGGACATCTGCCGCAAACGCATGCACCGCAAGCACAGCGATAACGGCAATAATCATTGTTGATGATAAAAGCTTTTTCATGATCTACCTCCATTATTTATTAAGCGGATTCTCCGCAAAACCTGCGCACACCGTGC
The DNA here is from genome assembly GCA_947624945.1 of uncultured Clostridia bacterium. Lineage (GTDB taxonomy): Bacteria > Bacillota > Clostridia > Oscillospirales > CAG-272 > DTU064. Next base: position 4,352 of record CANQMJ010000030.1, read on the forward strand.
GGTTCCTTCTCTCGTCATGACGTCTTCCCGAAACGGTCGTTTTTGAAAGCTTTCATAAATATAGTAACATATTTTCGCCGCCAGTTCAATGGGAAAATAAAATAATTTCCTTTTGCGCAAAAGGGGAATGAAAACGGTACCCGGCAGTTTCACTACACTTTTCGCGAAGCGAAAATGTGTCGCAGGTCGGCGCGTCAGCGACGAACTGCCACGTGCCGTAGGCTTCCCGGCTTCACCTACGCGCACCGTGCTCGTGCGTTGACGGCGCTCCCGGCGTCAAACGCAGACACGACTCTTCGTCGGCGATATCGACCCGCCGCGAGGGAGCTGTTCGCGGGAAATAATAACGCGGTCTGCGCCCAGTTGCCTTTTTTGCCGCCGACTCGATAACATCGACGCCACACGGGAGCCTCTTTCGGGTTCGACAAGGGGGACTTTCTTGCGAGAAAGTCCTCCTTGTCAAAAACCAATTTGTTGGTGTGAAAGACGTCACTACGTCAGATGTGCAAAGGTAGCTGCAAGTGGAGGCAGACTGTACATTGAACCGCGGTGAGCGGAGATGTCAGCGTTGGACACGGGCTATCGGTGACGCGAAAAGCAAAAAAAAAAATACATAAATTTGTGAAAAGCACTTGACAAATCACGAAAAATGTGGTATAATATAGGCAGTTAAAGGAAAGAGGTATTTGCAGACTCGGCGGGGGAATCTGCGAACAACTCCCTCGCGGCGGGTCGATATCGCCGCCTACACGTCGTGTCTGCGTCGGACGATGGGAGCGTCGAGCATCGCACGAGCACGTTGCGCGTAGTGTTCACTTGAAAGCCTACGGCACGTCACCATAGCTTGGACGGCGGCAGGTCTATAAAAATCGGAGCGCGGCACACTTTAACATGCCGCGCTCCGAAAATCAAATATCAGAACTTGAAATACTTTTTAGCATTGTAATATGAAATATCCGCAACTATCTTGTCAGCCTCCTCGCCGGACGGGTACAGTCCGCTCTCGACCCAGCCGCCGACGATGTCGCAGAGTATGCGGCGAAAATACTCGTGGCGCGGGTACGAGGTGAAGCTGCGCGAATCGGTCAGCATGCCGAGGAACTCGCCGAACACGGACAGCGACGCGAGCGTCGTCATCTGCGTCCGCATGCCGTCGAGCGTATCGGCGAACCACCACGCGCTGCCCTGCATCATGTGCGGGAATCCGTCGCCCGACGTTTGGAAACTGCCGCACAGTGCGGCGACGGCGGCGTTCTGCTGCGGCGCTATCGGGTAGAGGAGCGTGCGCGGGAGCGCGTCGTTTGAATCGAGGTAATTGCAGAGCGCGGCAAGCGTTTTCATCGGGACAGTGTCGCCGATCGTGTCAAAGCCCGTGTCGGGACCGAGACGCGCGAACATGCGTGAGTTCGGATTTCGCAGAACGCCGAAGTGTATCTGCATCGCCCAGCCGCGCTTGACGTATTCGGAGCCGAAGAAGCGCATCATCTCCGTCTTGTAAAGGCAGACGTCGTGCATGTCGGTGACGGAGCCGTTCGATTTTAGCGCGTTTTTGAATATGAGGTCGGCATGGTAGAGGTCGGGTTCGACGAACGTCGGGTAGATGTCAAATCCGTGGTCGGCGACGCGGCAGCCGTGCGCGGCGAAGAAATCGAAGCGGCGGCGGTACGCCTCGAACAGCGACTCGAGGTCGACGATATCGACGCCTGCGGCAGTTCCGAGTTTCTTTATGTAGTCGCCGAAGCCTGCGGCCTCGATATTGACGCCTTTGTCGGGACGCCACGCGGGATAAACCTTCGTCGCAAACGTATCGTCTTTGCTGATGGCTTCGTGATATTCGAGCGTGTCCGCCGGGTCGTCGGTCGTGCAGATGACGTCGACGTTGGAGCGGCGGATTATGTTTTTGACGCTGTACTCGTCCTTCGCGAGCGCGTCGGCGGTCAGCTTCCATATCTCGTCGCACGTTTCGGGCGATAGGATGAAGTCGCAGTCGAAGTAGCGGCGCAGCTCGAGATGCGTCCAGTGGTAGAGGGGATTGCCGATGAGACGCGGCATCACGGACGCGTACGCGCGGAATTTTTCGTAGTCGGACGCGTCGCCCGTTATGTAACGCTCCGGCACGCCCGCCGAGCGGATGGCGCGCCACTTGTAGTGGTCGCCGCCGAGCCAAAGCTCGGTGATGTTGGAGCACCGCCTGTCCTCGGCGATCTCGCGCGGCGGGACGTGGCAGTGGTAGTCGATTATGGGCAAGGTCGATGCGACGTCGTGATAGAGGTGACGGGCGGTGTCTGTCGTCAGAAGAAAGTCGCGGTCCATGAACTGTTTCATTATTTTTCTCCTTTTGTGAAAAAATCTTTTATTTTCTCCCACGCAGTCGGGATTTGACGCGCGGGCACAGAGTCCGATGCGTAAAGGTCGACGCTGCCGTAGCATTTGCCGTCGTCGCGGTACCAGCTCACCCTTCCGATAACGTCGCCGCCTTGAACGGGCGCGAACATGAAACGGTCGAGCTCGACGACGCGCTTCGGTTCGGGCGTGCCGGCGGGAACGCATATCGACAGCGACTCGCTGTTTTTCGCCACGACGAAGCAGTCGCCGACCTCGCCGCCCGTCACGGGAACGGGGAAGGCGAGCGAGCCCGGATCGGCGAGCGTGTACGCGGTATAAGCGTCGAGTCCGTGCTCGAGCATGGCGGCGTGGTCGCGCCAGTCGTCGGGGTCGGACAGCGTGACGGCGATGACGGTGACGCCGCCGCGTTCGGCGGCGGTGACGAGGCAGCGCCCGCTTCGCTTGGTGAAGCCTGTCTTGACGCCAATAACGTCGTCGCTCGAACGTAGCAGCTTATTGTGGTTGACGAGCACGCGAACGCCGCCGTCGGCGGCGGGTATCGTGTGCTTATATGTTGACGCAATCGTGCGGAACGTCTCGTTTTCGAGCGCAGCGGCGGTTATTATGGCAAGGTCGCGGGCGCTCGTGTAGTGATCATCATTGTCGAGTCCGTGCGGATTTGTGAAATGCGTGTTTTCGAGACCGAGCGAGCGTGCGCGCGCGTTCATCAACTCCGCGAACGCGTCGACGGAGCCGGACACGGCGATGGCGAGCGCGGTCGCGGCGTCGTTGGCGCTTGCGAGCATGACGGCGTAGAGAAGGTCCTCGACTGTCAAAACCTCCCCCTCGCGCAGATATATTGACGAGCCCTCGACGCCGACGGCGTCATGCGGTATCGTGATCTTATCCGCCAGCGGACGCGACTCGACAGCGCAGAGCGCCGTCATTATCTTTGTCGTGCTCGCCATCGGAAGGCGGGCGTCGGCGTTCGATTCGTATATGACGCCGTGCGTCGACGCTTCGATCAAAATCGCTGCGCGGGCGGACGTGCCCGAAAATGCGCATACAGGCAAGGCGAGGCAGAATAAGATCGTCAGCGTAAATGTAAGTGCCGCGATGCGGCGTATCGTTTTCATAAATAAACTCCGAAAAACTTTTATTCGAGTTTATTTTTCCGCGCCTCGCCGCCGTTTATGCATGATGATATGTTATTCGGCAGTCTGCGGTTCGTCGGCGACGGCTGCGTCGTCCGATGCGGCGTCTTCGACCGCCGCGTCGTCGCTCTCCTCAATATCGTCCTCGACTGCTTCTTCCTCGTCGCCCTTGTTCTTCTTCTTGAAAAGCGATTTGATCTTGTCGATGAGCGCGGGCGCGCCGTCGATGATCGTTGCGACGTCGGACTTCTGCGTCTGCACCGTCACGGGCAAGAGCTCGACTCGACTGTTCGGGTCGATGACGAGGAATGCGACCGGATCGACGGAAAGACCGCTGCCGCCGCCTCCGCCGAAGTTGTTGCCGTGATCTTTATCGGACTTGGTCGCGTTTTTGCCGAGGTAGTCGAAGCCGCCCGACGCAAAACCGACCGCTACCTTTGAGACGGGAAGAATCGTTATGCCCTGCGGCGTGTTGATCGGCGCGCCGATGATGGTGTTGGCGTCGACGACTGTTCTGATGTGTTCGAGCGACGTTTCGATTATGTCGCTGATCTTGTTTTTCTCGTTCATTATCGTTGCCCTTTCTCGTATTTATTGTGTGTCGGCTTGCGACATTTTTACTTTGATGAATCCGAATATGAAGCGCAGCCCGAGTCCGAGGACGGAGGCGACGCGCACGGACAGCTTTACCTTGACAGATGCGGCAAGCTTGCCCGAGATGTAGTTCGGCAGTATCATGACGGCGTTTTTTGCGACTCTCACGTCCGCGTAAGACTCGGAGAGTGCGAGGACGGCGCCGACAGCCTGCACTACGACGCCGTATGTGACGGCGGTGACTGCGGCGTCAGATCCGCCGACGTCGATATACAGGCGGTAGATATTGAGGCGCAGCTTCCCGGGCACGCGTTTGACCGTCGAGATTATGACGTCGCGCAGCTCATATAAAAGCTTGACGACGCCGCCCGACGACGTTTCGGTCTGCTGCTCTTCTTTGGTTTTGGACTTCTTCGCCGTGCCGCTTTTCTTTGACGTTTTGTTTGCGCTTTTCTTGCTCTTTTTCTTTTTGTGCGTCTTCTCGTATGTGTAATCGCCGAGCTTTATTTTGCCGGTCGGCGACGGCACGAGCCTGATATTCAAAAACAGGTACGAGACGCGCAGGCTCATGTCCCCGTCGAGCTCAAAGATGAGCTTTATCCGCGCGAAAAGTATCACGCACAGGAGCGCCGCGACGGCGGCGATAATATACAGCGCTGTCATTATATGCGGTCGTCTCCTTTCTGTCGGTGTGATTTGATGCTTACAAAAGCTCCGATTCGCTGACGGGTATCTGCTCTCCGTCACCGCCGTCGCCTTTCAGTGCGACTGTTGGCAGCTCGTCGACGGACGAAATGCCGAATACGCGCAGGAAAGCGTCGGTAGTGCCGTACAGCATAGGGCGTCCCGGGACGTCGAGGCGTCCGCGCTGCTCGATCAGTCCTTTTTCGGTCAGCGACGAGACTATGTAGCCCGAGTCGACGCCGCGCACGGTGTCGACGTAGGAGCGCGTACACGGCTGGTTGTAGGCGATTATGGCGAGCACCTCGAGCGACGACGCGGACAGATTGCCGCCGCGCCGTATGCCGAGCGCCTCCTTTATGAGCGGCGCGAAGCGCTCCTTCGTGCAGAGCTGGCAGCCGTCGTCGAATGTAAGCATCATTATGCCGTGCGGCGAATCGTCGGAGTTGTATTCGACGGCGACGGAATCGGCGAGCGTGCGGACAGTGTATTCGGGCACGCCGAGCACGGCGGACAGCTTTTCGTATGATACGGGGTGACCGGCGGCGAACAGTATCGCCTCGAGTGCGGCGCGAAGCTCGCGTCCCTCGTCGTCAGACGCGGGCGACGATGTCGACGGTGCGTCGGGACAGCCGTCGCTCTCGATATTTATTTTGTCGTTTGTATCTGTCATGACGCGCTGTCCTCCGTTCCTATATTTTCTACTTCTTCTTCATTTTCGGACACGAGCTCGAACGTGAGCGATTCCGTTCTTAGCGTTCCGTCGTCGTCGGCGTATGTGTCGTCCCCGACGATGGCGATCTTTTGACTGCGCAACAGTTCGAGTATCGCAAGAAAAACTGTTATCATATCCGATTTTGTCGACTCACGTGCGAATAATTCCTCCGCGCTGACCTCGCCGCGCCCCTTCATGTAGTCGACGACGGCGGCGGCTTTCTCCGCCGCGGACATCGTGCGCTTGCGTATGAGCGGCGTAAACCGTGACGTCGACGCTTCGACCGCGCGCGTCTCCGACAAAACGCGGTACATGGCATCGCTCAAAAGCGAAATGTCGTGTTCGCGGATAGTCTTGTCCGGCTTTATTTCGTCCGTGTCCTTGACCATTCTGCCGCTGTGCATCGAGTACATGCCGGACAGAAGTCCCGCCGCCTCCTTGGCGCGCGCATATTCGAGCACGGCTCGCGCGAGGTCCTCGCGCGGGTCCTCGCCGTCCTCCTCCTGCTTCGGCAAAAGCATACGGCTTTTTATGAGCATCAAGCGGCTCGCCATGACGATGAAATCGGACGATACGTCGAGGTCGTGTGACTTCGCGCGCTCGATGTAGTCGATGTACTGGTCGCAGATGATGGCAATCGGTATGTCGGCGATGTCGAATTTGTTTTTCTGTATAAGTGACAAAAGCAGGTCGAGCGGCCCCTCGAACCGGTCGAGTCTGTACGTTATCGTTTCCATATGATGCGTGTGAACTCAGCCGAAGAAGGGCAGAAGCGCGAACGCGGAGTGTATCGCGTTCGACAGCCATATTACGGCAGTCGAGAGCACGCCGTTCAGCGCGCCCGTCCAAATAAGGAGGAACATGGCGAGCATGATGTAGCGCTCGTAGCGCATGACGCCGAAATAGTATTTCTCTGGCAGAAACGCGTAGACGACGCGCGAGCCGTCGAGCGGCGGCAGGGGTATCATGTTGAATACGGCGAGCGAGAGATTGAGAAGGTAGAATGTTTGCAGAAAGTAAAGTACAAAGTACGCGACGTAAAAGGCGAACGACGACATTTCAGCCGGGTCCGGATATACGGCGCCGATTATAGCGTTTACTATAAATTCAAGCAGTATCGCGACTATTGCAAGGCACATGTTAGAAAGCGGCCCGGCAATCGCGGTCAGCGCCATGTCGCGCTTCGGATGCTTGAAATATCGCGTATTTATCGGCACAGGCTTTGCGAAGCCGAAGCCGAGAAATATCATACATAAGCAGCCGAGCGGCGTGAGGTGGCGGAGCGGATTGAGCGACAGACGCCCCATGTCGCGCGCGGTCGTATCGCCGAGCTTGTAGGCGACGATGCCGTGACAGACCTCATGCACGGTCAGCGCGATGAGGACGGCGGGTATGCGGAAAAGATACGGAAGTATACGTGTGACAAATTCAGGCATTATCTTGCTCCGGTAATATCGGCGATGAGACTCCAAACCTCGCGTATGCCGATGTTTTTTGTGGAAGAGAAGGGGATTATGGGCGCGTCGGCGGCGATGTTCGGGTGTGTTTGCAGCGCGCCGACGTTCGATTCAAGCTCGGACTTCGAGCATTTGTCGCACTTCGTCGCGATGACGGCATAGGGAATGCCGCTGTCGTTGAGCCAGCCGAGCATGGTGTTGTCGTCTGCGGTCGGACCGACTCGCACGTCGATTAGCTGGAGGACGAGGCGCAAAAGGTCGATGTTCGGGTTTCTGACGAGGTAGCCGTCGGTCAGCGCCGACCATCTCGCCTGTTCCTCGCGCGTCCGCTTCGCGTAGCCGTAGCCGGGAAGGTCGACGAGGAACAGTTTGCCGTCGACGCGGTAATAGTTGACGGTTATCGTCTTGCCCGGCGTGCCGCTGACGCGGGCGAGCGACTTTCGTCCGAGGAGCGCGTTGACGAGCGAGCTTTTGCCGACGTTGGAGCGCCCCGAGAGCGCCACCTGCGGCAGCGGTTCCTTTATGAACTGGTCGGGTCTGCCCGCCGATATCGCGAGCGTTACGTTGTTTGTGTTGAGCATGGCTTTATTCTTTCCGAAATGATATTATCATAACTTGCGTTATCGGCGGGCGTCACGTTTTGTTTACGAGAGGCGCATCACGTAGTAACTGTTGCCGCGCCGCGCGATCGAGCACCTCTCGCTGTCAAAGTGTGATATGCGGTCGAACTCGAGCGGAACGAGCATATTGCCGTCCATGTCGACGACGCCGTATCTGCCGTTGTCGTCTTTGACTATGGCGCACCCGCGCTCGGCGTGCGCGTCGGCGTAGACGGGAGGCAGAACGATGTTGCCGTCATAGTCGAGCACCGCTATGTGCCCCTCGTCGTTCATGGCGCATATATAACCGCTTCCCGGGTACGAGGAGCGGAAGTACAACCCGCAAAGCTCGCTTATGACGGCGCCGGTTCTGTCGATGATGAACTCGCGCCCGTCGCGGAATGCGACGTATCTGCCGCCGTCGTCAAGATCATAGAGCATATTGTTCTCAAGCGGCATGATAACGCTGCCCGATCTGTCAATGAGCCCCATGAGCATGTTTTTGTGCGAGAGGTGGATGAGCTTTTCTCGTTCCGCGACCGTTTTTGCCGCACGCGAGTCGACAGGTGTATATTCTCCGCGCCATACGAGCGCGGCGCCTGCTCTGAAGTCGCCCGCATAGTCGATATCGTGCAAAGGACCGATCACGGTGTTGTTGTTCCGGTCGATGTAGCGCCACACGCCGTTCTTCTTTACAGGCAAAAGTCCTTCGCTGAAATACGAGTATAAGACGCAGTCGTGGTCGAACGGAATATCGTATTCAAACGAGATCACGGTTTTCCCGTGAACGTCGACGTAACCGACATTGCCGCCCCTTACGACGGCTATCAGCTTGCCGTCAAAGCCGAAGTAGTCAGCGTATTCATAGTCGCGCTCGATGTCGCAAAAGCGGAATATCACATCTCCGTGCGTGTCGATGAAAACATTCTCGCCGTCAAAGGTGGCAATCGCATGACTCGTATCCTCGCTGTCTGTGCGGAACGCGTCAGCATAATCAAAGCGGAACGGTATCGCGCGCTCTCCGCGCGTGTCGATGTAGCCGTATTTGCCGTTTTCATCGGCGACGCATGCGAGTCCGGAGCAGAAACGCGTGTCGTTGTATGTGTAATATTCGTTCCCGTGCTGGTCGACGACCTTTTGCCTCGGGGAGCGGAATACGGCCGGGATTTTGAGCTTGCCCGTGCGGTCGATGTAGCCGCACCGCCCGTCGTTATACTGCACGTACGCAAGCCCTTGCGAAAAGTCGTCGACGGTGTCAAATCCGCCCTTGATAGGCGTGAGCGTGTATGTCTTGCCGGACCCGTACGATGCGGCGGTATCGTGCCACACCTCGGACGACTTCTCGGGCGATGTGTTGTATTCGATGATGTCGCCCCAGAACGGCACGCGGACGGACACGTCGACAATGCCGCCCCCGCTCAAAAATTCGCGCGACATGTAGTCGGCGAGCCCCGAGCCGTAAAAGATGATGTCGCCGCCGACGGCGGAGATAACGGGCGGGTCGTCGACGCGGTCAACGGCGCAGACATAGCGGTGACCGTATATCGGTATGAGCGTCGGCGCGCCGTGTATGAGCTCACAAAACCGCGCCTCGAGCGAATCATCGCTCTGCGGACGTTTGCCCCATGTCGGTATCCAAAAGCCGCCTTTGACGTCCGCCCAAAGCGATTTTATCGGCTCGCATATACGCGCCTTTATCGCCTCGACGTTTTCGTTTGACATATCGAGCCACGACGGAAAATATCCGTCCCCGTCCGTCGGCACGCCGAGCATATAAAACTCCGCGAGCATCTTCGGGAATTTTATGCCGTATCGCGACTTGATAATTTCTATCTGCGCTCTGTCAACCGCCGTGAATACGACGCCGCGCGTCTCAAGCTCACGCTTCAGTTTTTCGAGCCTGCCAATCTTATTTCTGCTGTTTTTCTTTTCCATCACATACCCTCTTTCGTTAAGATACCGCCTCAGTTTTTCACGCAGCCGCGTAAGCCTCACCGAAACAGATTTCACGCTTATCCCGAGCGCGCACGATATTTCATCGTACGAATCGGAGAACATGAACCTGCGCGTGAAAAGCAGCCTTTCCGAGGACGACAGCGACCGCAGAAAATCGCTTATCACAAGGCGCAGCGCGTCCGCTTCGAGTTCGTCGAATACGTCGCCGCATGACGCGAGCGTGTACTCGTAGTCGGAGATGTCGTATGCTATACCGTCGCGCCGCTGTGCCTTTTTCGACCTTACACGGTTATACGATATGTGCCGCGCAGTCTCGGAGAGATATGCGTAGAGCGGCGACGGCACGTTAGGCGGGACCGAGTTCCACACGGCGAGATACGCGTCGTTGACGCATTCCTCGGCGTCGAGGCGGTCGTTCGTTATCGAGTACGAGAGCGCACGCAATCGCTCGCCGTACTTTTTCTCCATCTCGTATATCGCGTGCTCGGAGCGGGACAAAAGCATCCGTACTATCATCTCATCGTTCATACGGCGCGCCGTCCTTTGCGGTATCAACTTTTCGTGTATGTGATCCTATTCTTGAATATTCTTTTGTCATTCTGTACTGCTCCCGATATGTAGTTTTTTTCACATTCCTTGAGTCGGACGGGACAAAGCATAAATATCACCTCGTTTTAGTCAGTGTTGCAGGATAGATCCCCGCATAGGTAATATACCTTTTTTTGTGAAAAAACTACATGCGGCAGTACGGGTGTCACGTTATATTGTAAGTCGTCGATATCTTCGTCGGGATCGTCGGCAGCATCGTGTCGTACTCACATTCGCAGTCGGAGGCGTGCCTGCGGCAGTTGCTTTCCTTGCGTTCACCGTCGGCGAATATGACGCGGAGCGCGTCCGACGCGCGCGATATGAGCGTGAATTCGACGTTTGCGCGCACGGTCGGGTCGATATCCTCGAGGTCGGCTTCGTTGTCGCGCGGTATGAGTATGCGGCGCACGCCCGCGGCGTATGCCGCCGACGTCTTTTCGCGCAGACCGCCTATCGCGATGACGCGTCCCGTCAGCGTCAGCTCGCCCGTCATCGAGATGTCGGGACGCGCGGGTCGGCGCGACAGCGCGCTCACCATTGCGCACAGCATCGTGATGCCCGCCGACGGTCCGTCCTTCGGCGTTGCGCCCTCGGGAACGTGTATGTGCAGATCCTTCGTTTTATAGAAGTCGGGCTCCACGCCGAGCTCGTCCGCGTGCGCGCGTATGTAGCTGACGCCGATGCCGGCGGATTCCTTCATCACGTCGCCGAGCGAGCCCGTCAGCTTGAGCTGACCCGTGCCGTCCATGACGAGGACTTCTATTTTCAGTAAGTCGCCGCCGACGGAGGTGTACGCCATGCCGTTGACGACGCCTATCTCGGGCTCGTCCGACACATGCTCGGGCATCACCTTGCGCGCGCCGAGATACGACTTTATCGCCGGGGCGTCGATCTTTATCGTCTTTGACTCGCCCTCGACGAGTCTGCGCGCGCCTTTGCGGCACAGCGACGCTATCTCGCGTTCGAGCTCGCGCACGCCGGCTTCGGCGGTGTAGTAGTCGATGAGCTCGTATACGGCGTCGTCGGCGATCTTGAAGCGGCGGCGGTCGAGTCCGTGGCGTTTGCACTGCTTCGGGATAAGGTGATTTTTCGCAATCGACAGCTTTTCGCCGCGCGTGTACGACGAAAGCTCGATGACCTCCATTCTGTCGAGAAGCGGGCGGGGAACAGTGTCGAGCGAGTTGGCAGTGCAAATGAACATGCAGTCGGAGAGGTCGAACGGCATCTCGATAAAGTGGTCGCGGAAGTTCTTGTTTTGCTCCGAGTCGAGTACCTCGAGCATCGCGGACGCGGGGTCGCCGTGGGCGTCGCGCGTCAGCTTGTCGATCTCGTCAAACAGTATGAGCGGATTTTTCGTCCCCGCCTCGATCATGGCGGTGATTATGCGTCCCGGCATCGCGCCGATGTAGGTCTTGCGGTGACCGCGTATATCTGCCTCGTCGCGCACGCCTCCGAGCGACACGCGCACGTACTTACGCTTCATCGCGCGGGCAATCGACTTCGCGATGGACGTCTTGCCCGTGCCGGGAGGCCCGTACAGGCATATTATCTGATGGCGAAGCTCGGGGGAGAGCTGCTTGACGGCGAGATATTCGAGTATGCGGTCCTTCACCTTGTCAAGACCGTCGTGGTCCTCATTGAGTATGCGCTTCGCGGCGGCGACGTCGACGCGGTCCTTCGTCACCGTGTTCCACGGCAGGGAAAGGCACGTGTCGAGGTAGTTGTGTATGAGCGCCGCCTCGGGAGAGCCCGGCTGCATCTGACCTATGCGCGACGACTCCTTGAGCAGCTTTTCGCGCACATCATCGGGCAGCTTCGCGTCCATTATGCGGTCGTAGTAGTCCTCGTCGTCGCCCATGCCGAGCTCGTCGTTTATGACGCGCAGCTGTTCGCGCAGGAAATGCTCGCGCTGCGCCTCGCCTATCGACTCGCGCACGCGGTCTTGTATCTCCGATTCGAGCTCGAGCATTTCTTCTTCGTCTCCGAGCAATCGTAGCGTGACGGTCATTCTGCGTATCGGGTCGAACTGCTCGAGCACATGCTGCCTGTTTTCCCATTTGACGAACGCGCTCGACGCGATAAAGTCGCAGAGAAGTCCGGGCGAATGTATCGCGTGAGCCGCCATGACGAGCTCGCGCGAGAGCCGCCGCTTCGAGGCGCGGTCCTCGAGCGCGGACAGAAGCACGCGCATACCGGCGCGTGTGCGCGCGTCGGGGTCGCCGTCGAGCGTCACCGTCTTCGTCATGACCGTCGCGCGTATGATGCCGTCCTCGCGCTTCCAGTGCGTTATCGTGGCGCGGCACTGTCCCTCGACGAGCACGCGCATCGCGTCCTCTGGCGTGCGCAGCGACTGCTTTATCCTTGCGACGCAGCCGACGGTGTAGACGTCATTCTCGGTCGGGTCGTCGCACGCGATGTCGCGCTGCGTGACGAGGAAAACGAGCATGTCCGCGGCGAGCGCGGACTCGACGGCGTCGATGGAGACGTCGCGCTCGCATTCAAAGCTGAGCGGCACCGCCGGAAACGCGACAAGTCCGCGCAGCGGTACGACGGGCAGCGTCATCATTTCAGCTTTTTCAGTATATCTCGGCATATGTAATGTTTATATTCCTTTCGTGTTTCGTATGCGCAAAACGCATATTCAAATCTATTATATCATAACGATGCGGAAAAATCCACCCTTTTGACGCAATATTTCAGCTTTTGCGCGTGACGGCGCGCAAATATGAACCGATTTTGATTTTGAAAATTTTCTGTGAATTTTTATATTCGCATGTGTATCTACTTGACAAATCACAAAGGAAAGAATAAAATGGTTGACTGAAAGATTTTTTGGTCAAACGAAAGGAAAAAGTATGGATTACAACGGCTTCAGAAAGTATTTTACCCCGCAGAACATCATCCCGCAGATAATAGGCACGGTACTCGTCGCTGTCGGCGCGGTGCTTCTGTTCATCGGACGGTTTTTCCTCTACATGGGCGTCGTCGTCGCGGCGATAGGGCTCTGCATAATCGTGTTCGCGCGCGAGTCGCGTCCGTCGGATTCCGACCTCGACGAGGCTGTCGCGAAGAAGATAAAGGACCTCGACGACACGGCGAAGCATCAGATAGACATACGCGAACATCTCGTCAAGGCGTTTCCGCCCGTCGCGTTTTATGACTTTGATTTCTCGGGCGTCGACGACGGCTCGGGCGAATTCCTTATCCACAAAGGTCGCGACGGCAAGTACCGCACGAACAGATATTCCGCGGCGGAGATAATGTTCGCGCAGGATAAGCTGCATATTTACATGATCAAGTTCTATATTACAGAGGCGAAGGAAGAGGAGACGACGCTTTCGGAGAACTATGTTAACCTCAAATGCGCGAGATTTGAGAACCGCAAGCACACATTCGAGGTGAACGTCAACTCCGGCAAAAAGACAAAGACCGTCGAGCTCGAATTCAAATTCATCGTTATCGAAAATAACGACGGCAAGACGGTGTTTGAAATGCCGGTGCACGAGGGCGCGGACGTCGACAAGACGATAGAGGACATAAACCGCCTGATCGAGACGAAAAAGGAAGGCAGAGACACTGTCAACTGACGCAGATAAATGCGCGAGAAGTGAATAAACAAAGCCCCCGCATGACAAAATGTCATGTGGGGGTGATTTTATGAAAACATTATCCGTCATGGCGGAATATTCCGCGTGCGCCGTGTTCGGCGGCGTCGTATACGGCGCGCTCGAAACGCTCGCGCGCGGTCACACGCACCCGTCTATGCTCATAACGGGCGGCGTATGCTTTGCCGCGATGTACAGACTCGACAAGACGCGTCTGCGCCTTTGGCAGAAGTCGCTTCTCGGCTGCGGCGTCATAACGTCGGCGGAGCTGTGCGCGGGCGTAATATGCAATATGTGGCTCGGGTGGGGCGTATGGGATTACAGTCATCTGCATCCGAATCTGTGGGGGCAGATATGTCTGCCGTTCTCGCTTTTATGGCTCGCGATAACGCTGCCCGCGTACATGCTGTGCCGCGTCATGAGACGCGCGCTCGGACGCGACGACGTTATGCGTTCTCGGTCCCCGCATCGGTCGCGTCTTCTTGGATCGGTTCGCCGTTTTTTCCGTAGTAGGGATCTATCATAAACTGCTTTATCTTCGGGTATGCCGCGTAAGTTTCTATCAGCAGTATGAGCGATATCGTGAATATGAACGGCAGCGCCAACCCGACGGGGATATAGAGACCAAATAGCAGGTAGTTCGCCGCTATCACGACTACGATACAGAGAAAACCGAGAAGGTTGCGCTTGACGCCGAGGAACACGAATATTAGCGAGTTTTTGAGTATCTTATAAAGCGACAGATCGAACGTTATCATTATGAGATACGCGTAGAAGCGCATTATGAAATAGACGAGGAACATGAAAAGGGAAATATAGAACATTATGTACATCATGGCGGACGTCAGATGCCCCCAGAAGTAGCGTATGTCGTATGTCAAAAGCAGCATAGCGGCAAGGTCGATAATGCCCATAGGCAGCGCCTGACGCCAATTCTTCTTTATCGCGTGCGAGAAATCCTGCCACAAAAATACCGGGTCGCCGCGCAGCATCGTGCGCGTTATGTATGTGACGCCCGTTTTGACAAAACCGAACGTGAAAAACAACAGCCCCGTCAGCACGAAAAACAACACCGTTTTCCATGTATTCGCCGATATCGGCACCTGTATGCCGAATATGCCGTAGAGAGAGGCGACCGCGTGCGTATCGTGGAACATCGCGGCGCCGTAGAGCGGCGCGAACTGCTGATAGTAGGGCGCCGTCGAGTCGACGCCGAAGTAACCGGCACGGTAGATGAGGTAGAAGAAGATGGGGAAATTGCCGAGGATATACATGATGTTCACCGATATCAGCTTCTGCCATCTGCGCCCGAGCAGCTTGAAAAAGTTGCCGAACGTGGGCTTCTCGAGTATGTCGGGCTCGCTCTTGTCGACGCCGCGTCCTTCGATCGAGTACATGCCGAACCAGTTGAACTTTTTGCGCTTGCGCTTTTTCTCCTTCGCCTCGTCGTCGAAATCGTCTATGTGGACGACGCGGTCGTCGTCGTTTCTGTTTCTGTTATCGTCTGCCATTTTATGTACTTCCTTTGGTTTGTTTATGCGGTCTGTGCCGTCAGGCGCCGTATGCGCCGACGGCGGCAAGAATTATAGTTCTGAACAGTATTATGCCTCCCGAGCACGCGCACGCGTATGCGGCGTTGTACATCGCCGTGCGAAGAGATGTGCGTCCGTCCGCGGATACGAATATGCGCCTGTACGCGGCGAGCGTGAACGCGAATCCTGCGGCGACGGACACGGCGGAGGCGGCGTTCTGTGCGGGCGTGTACGGCGACATCAGTACGGCGGCGAACGCCATCGCCGACAGAAACGAGCGGATCGCTGTTCCGAGCGATGACAAGAGCCGCGCGGGGAGCGGACCCGTCAGCGGGAAAAGCTGAGATATGAATATCCACGCGATGTCGGCGCGCGACAGCGTGACCGCAAATGAAAACGCTTCGCGCACCGAGCGCTTTTGCCATATCGCAGACGCGTAGACGGCGACCTTCTGCGCCATCGATGACAAGAGCGCTGCGCCTCCGAGCGTATGCACGAGTACGGCGCAGCCGACACCGAGCGCGGCAGAGGCGAGAAACGACGCTGTCACCGCCCACCTCGGCAAAGACGCATCCCGCGGCGCGGGACTGTTCGAAGTATTATCCATTTGCGGTACCTCCACGACTCATATACGTTAAAGCATATGAGCGTGGAAGTCCGTCTAACACCGATTTTATCACAAATCAGCCCCGACTGCAAGCGTCGGGGCGAATTTGTTTGTCCCTTTTTCGCGCTGTGTGTCATAATGGCGGGAATTTTTGCCGCAGATATTGACTTGACGCCGAAACGATTGTAAAATATCGGTAAAGGGGGCGGTCAGATGAGGAAAGAGACTATACAGCGCATATTCTCCGACATACCGATTCTTCATACGAGGCGGCTCATGCTGCGCCGCATGACGAGGGCTGACGCCGACGACATGTACGAGTACTCGTGCCGTCC
>CANQMJ010000031.1 GCA_947624945.1 uncultured Clostridia bacterium
AATATCCACGTACCCGCACGGCGCATTTTCCCGCCGTGCCGCAGATGCATCGCCTCGCCCGCCATCATCGGCAGCGTCAGTCCCTTTCCGGGACGCGTGGGAGGCGCGCTCTCGCCCCGTAAAAGCTCCGCTGACGCGTCGTCGCTTTTGTCTATCTCGTCTATGGCGAGCGTCGGACGGTCGCCGTCCACGATGACGGGCGCGTCGTCAGGCTTGCCGAGCGTTACCGTGCGCGCGTCAGACATTTTTATTATAACGCGGTCGCGCAGCACCGCGACTGTCAGCTCCGCGGACGCGGCGTTCGGTTCCGTCAGGAGTCTGAGCGTGACGGAATCGTCGGCGCCGAGCGTTTTCTCGTCGAGCTCGCCCGTGTATATGACGTTGTCCGACGACGATGTGAGCCCGCCCCTCTCCCAGCTTTCACTGTCGGACACTATGCGTCCGTCCGACAGCCTGATTATGCGGTCGGCAAAGAAGCGCGCGATGCTCTCCTCGTGCGTGACCATTATCACAAGGCTGTTTTTGGACGCGCGGCGGAGAAGCGTGCAGACGGCGCGGGTGTTTTCCTCGTCAAGATTGCCCGTCGGCTCGTCGGCGAATATGACGCGCGGCTGTCTTGCGAGCGCTCTCGCTATCGCGACTCGCTGCTGCTGTCCACCCGACAGTTCCTCAACATTGCGGCGGATATAGCGTTCCATATCGACGGCTTTAAGCGCGAGTTTTACGCGCTTTATCTTCTCTTTATGGCTGAGTCCGAGGCTGTGCAGACCCAGATAAACATTATATGCCGCGCTGTGTTCGGGCAGAAGATAATAATTCTGGAATATGTACCCGAAATTTCTGTTTCTCGCAAGCTCGAACGATCTTGTGCCGTACCTCGACACGGTCAGACCGTCGACGGTGAGATCGCCACGGTCGAAAGTATCGAGCCCGCCGACGGCGTTGAGAAGGCTCGTCTTTCCGCATCCGGACGGACCGAGTATGCAGACAAATCCCCTGTCGGGCAGCGAAAACGTCACATCGTGCAGGACCGTATTCGACGTGCGCCTGCGGCGGTCGTACGTTTTATATAGATTTTTTACCTCTATCATGATGCTGCCTCGCTTCCGTCATCAAGGTCGATATCGTATCGCACGCTGCCGAGCGGATACACATTCTTTCCGAGCGAGTGTACTACCCATACTGCCGATATCGCCGAAAGGAACATGTGGACGCCGATAAGAAGAAAGATGTAAGGCGTCGGCAGATGCATCAGCATATCCGTTATCTTTGCGACGCCGAGTGTGGCGCACACGTATATCCCCGCGGCACCTATCGCCTCGCCGAGAACGGTGAAAACCGCCGTCTGAATTATAACTGAGCATTTTGCGGTGCGTCCCGTAAGCCCGATATTGTTGAGAAGTCTGAAGCTGTCGTTTTCGGTCGAGAACATCGCCCGCAGAACGACGACCTGAAGCACAGCCGTGACTGCAAGCACGGCGATGCAAATCGTGAGCGTCTGCGCACGTTCAGCTGCAAGCTCTACGTCGACAGTCGTCGAACCCTGACGGTATACTGATATCGCGTTATAACCCGCTTTGTCGAGCGCTTTGAGCACCGCATCCGTATATGCGTAATCGCTTATCGTTATGCCCGCCTCGTCGCGCTTTTGCCAGCAGAGCGTGTCAAACGCGTCGTAAGGCACGAGCACCTCTCTGTCTCTGCCGTTGTAATAGAGGACTTCCGTCGTCCCGTAATCCGAGCCGAACGTCTTCGGCAAAAGCTCTACTTCACGGTAATTGCCGTTATCGTCCGTGTCCTCGCTGCGGAACGTATGCGGCTCGATGTTCCTGTTCGGCTTTTCGCCCGCATACCTTTTGAGCGTATTATAGAAATCGTTTGCGCCGCCGGCGAAATATCCGTCCTCGATGAACGACGCCTGACACAGGTCGTAAAGTTCGTTATCCGAGCCGTCCGAATCCTCGGACGGATACTCGACTGCAAGTGAGTTGCTCGGGATATAGATGAAACCGTGGTCGAGCTCGTACTCCTTTGCCTTTCCGTATTCGTACGACTGGCGGAAAAACCGTCCGAGGTCGGTGTGGAAGAATAATCCCTCGTCGTACTCCGTCCTGCCGACGACTTTGAATTTCATCGTGCTGTACGTGTATCCGTTCGCGTTCATCGTTTTGGGGTCGACGAAGTGAATGTCAATAACGTCGCCGACAGCAAGGTCGTCGTTGCCGGACACGATCTCGTACATGTTCTCGGGCAGCCTTCCCTCCGAGATGAAATCATCGCCGCCGCGCAGCAAAGGGACAGTCCTCACAAACGGCGCGTCGTCGTGCATTTTGTTTACGCTGTACGTCACAAGCTGCTCTTCGAATACGCGCGTTTCTTCATTCATTACCCACTCCGTGCGCACCGAATACTCGGTGTCAAAATCAACGCCTTCGCGGTAGCAGTACTGAACGTCGGAGACGTTGCCCCACGTCTCGACTGCTTTGACGTGCGGGATCGAGAGAAACGTCTCGTAATCGTCGTCTGTCAGCTCGTCGCCCGGGTTTGCCCCGAGCACCACGATCCTTGTCGGGTCGCCGTTTCTGAACGCCGAGTCGTCGTACTTTTTCGTCGGAGTATCGTCTAACGACGATATGAACACTCCGAGAAACGCGAACACGGCAAAAGATGTGATCGCGAAAAACAGCACCATCATCGCCGTCCATATCGGGCGTCCCGCACACTGTATGCGAGCCACATACGGACTCAGCGCTCGATGCTTCTTTTTTTCTATCACTGGTTCTGGTCCGGGCGTCGGCGCGGGACGAAGATTTGTGTCAGCGGTGATATGACCGTCCTGTAAGACGATATGACGCGTGACGAAGTCCTTCGCCTCGTCGAATTCGTGTGTGATGAGTATGACGAGCCTGTCCTTCGACGCGTCGGCGAGCAGCTCTATTATCTTTCTGCTGTTCTCCGAGTCGAGGTTTCCCGTCGGTTCGTCTGCGATAAGTATGGGCGCGGGCTTTGCAAGCGCGCGGGCAATGCTTAAACGCTGTTTTTGCCCGCTCGACAGCTTTGCCGCGCGCCGTCCGCGCAGCTTCCACAAGTCGACGCGGCGAAGTATGTCCTTAGCGGCGCTTTTCGCCGCGGCTTTGTCCATACCGGCAAAGATCAGCGCGCTCATCACATTGCGTGTCACGGAGAGCCCCGGCAATATGCCGTAATTCTGCGAGATAAAGCTGATGTTGTCGCGTCTGTATTTTTCCCTGTCAAGTCCGCCGTAATGCGACGTGGGACTGCCGTTAAAATACATTTCCCCGCTCTCATACGGGAGTATGCCGCCCATGACGTGCGCGAGCGTCGACTTGCCGCTGCCGCTCTCGCCCGTCACCGCGATGAACTCGCCGCGCTCGAACGACACGCTGACGGAATCAAGCCCGACGACAACAGACTGCGCGCCCGTATAATACTTGCCGACACGCACAAGTTCAAGCAGTTTGTCCGCCATTATCTTTTCCCCTCACTTATATGAGTACATATGCTAATGAATTATTCGCGGGATGATCCTGCAAATCACACCTGATTATAGCACGTGCGCACACAAAAGTAAATTGCCGTTATCCCGCAATATAAGTGTTATTTGACTGCATTTTTGTAAATTTTGACATTTCGCCGACAAATGACGCGCGCTTATTCGCTGAACTCCATATTCGCGAATATACGCTCCATTCTCTCGTCTGTGAAGCGTTCGTCGATAAATTCGCCGAACGCGCTTTTCGGTTCGATGCCGTCCGTTCTGCGAACCCATCTTGTGAGCGCCGCAAGCGTCATAAATGCATTGAATATGAAGAAAACAAGCAGCGCCCATGTCACGATTTTGCCGATCTTATTCGGTATTTTGAGTATCCATTTAGCCATTATCGGATATATGCGTTTTATCCAAAGTACGCCGAGAAATCCCCAAAAGAATGAGTACAAAAGGCATATTCTGCCGTTCAAATTGAACGGCATGCCGCTGTAATCCCACGAACGTGTGCCGAACAGCGCCTCCTGCCCCCATGAGCAAACGTATTCGAGCGCACTGCCCACTATCATGCCGCCGATAAACGAAATAGACGCGCCGCGGTTGCGGAACTTATATAGAAACACGGTCAAAAGGACCGCACCCGCGCCGTACAGCAGATTGAACGGTCCGTAGACGAGTCCCGAGCGGCTCTCAATATAACCGTTTGTGACAAGGCACCATAAAAGCTCGATAACAACGCCGGCAAAGCTGCCGACAAATCCGATGAGCAGTATCTTATATATATTTAGTCCCTTGGCAAACGAATCCGACATGCTCTCCGACAGGTCGACAGCGGCATTGGCTGGAGACGGAATATTAAATCTTCTCTTCTTTTGCTGCTTTCTGATATCATAAAGACGCGCGTGGAACTCGTCGCTTATCCTGAACGTTTCGACCTGAGCCTTTGCCATATTCGACGTCGCGCGCTTTAACGATTCATCCATTTTTATCATTTCCTCGGAATTCGGATCGTCCACCATGCGCGGATAAATCTCCGCCACCTCACGCTCCGTCGACGATACAGTCTCCAAAAGTCGGAGACTTTCATTTTCAATTTCGGATACAAAATCCTTTTTTACGCTTTCTCCCATTGTACTGATCCTTTCTTTTCGTATTATATCGGCAATTTTACGTATGACTGCCGTCGATGTACCGTTTTAAGTATGCGCCTGTTTTGCTGCGCTCGCACTTACATATCTCTTCCGGTGTACCTGCCGTGACTATTTCGCCGCCGTCGACACCTCCGCCCGGTCCCATGTCCACGACATAATCGGAGTTTCTTATCACGTCGAGGTCGTGTTCTATCACGATGACGGTCGCGCCGTTTTCGATCAGATCGTCGAATACCTTGAGAAGCGTTTCCACGTCGAGCGGGTGCAGACCTATCGTCGGCTCGTCGAACACGAATACGGTGTCATCCTGTCCCTTCCCCATCTCGCCCGCGAGCTTCAGCCTCTGCGCCTCGCCGCCCGACAGACTCGGAGTTTCCTCTCCGAGCGTCAGATATCCGAGTCCGAGCTCGTGAAGTACGCTCAACTTGCGCGATACGAGCGGAAGATCGGCGCACGCGTCCATTGCCTCGTCTATGCTCATATCCATCAGCTCCGGAAGCGTGCATACACGTCCGCCGTGCTTTGGTATGCGGCACACAAGGCTCGCTTCCTTTGAGTACCGCGAGCCGCCGCAGTCGGGACACGGTATCTCTACGTCGGGCAGAAACTGAACGTCGAGATCTATCCTGCCCGTGCCGTCGCATGTCGGGCACCGCAGCCTTCCCGTATTGTACGAAAAGTCGCCCGCCTTATATCCCTTCTTCTTCGCGTCCTCCGTCCTAGCGTACACCTTGCGCAGCTCGTCGTGGACGTCGGCGTATGTCGCGACTGTCGAGCGCACGTTTATGCCTATCGGCGTCGCGTCTATCAGCTTGACATGCGATATCCCGTCGGCGGATATTGATTTGACGTGCTTCGGCATAGCGCCTTTGCGTATCGACGATTCGAGCGCCGGGATAAGGCTCTCAAGTATAAGCGTCGTTTTGCCGGAACCCGACACTCCGGTCACCGCGATAAGCCGTCCCTTCGGGATTACAACGTCGAGCGGCTTTACCGTATGTATCTCCGACGTCGACATCTTTATCGCGCCGAGCGAAAACATTTCGTCGGGAGAGGGATGACGTCCGACCACGACTCGCGATTTTCCCGAAAGAAAACCGCCTATGCGCGAGTTCGGATCGTTTTCCACATCTTTGAGCGGTCCCTGCGCTATTATCGTTCCGCCGCCAGCCCCGGCGTCGGGACCGAGCTCGATAAGCCAGTCCGCCTCCGACAGCACGTTTGTGTCGTGGTCGACGAGGACTACCGTGTTGCCATCCGATATCAGGTCGCGCATGACGCCTGTCAACCCCTCGAGGTTAGACGGGTGCAGACCTATCGACGGCTCGTCGAGAACGTAGAGGACGCCTGTCGTGCGGTTGCGGACTGCGCGCGCAAGCTGCATTCTCTGCCGCTCGCCTGTGGAAAGCGTCGACGCGGCGCGGTCAAGCGTAAGATAGGATAGTCCGAGGTCGACAAGGCGACGCGCCGCACCTTTGAACGAATCGCATATGCTCTCTGCCATCGGACGCATTTCCTCCGGCAGCGACGCCGGCACGATGTTCACCCACTCGCAAAGATCGGAGAGCGTCATCGTGCAAGCCTCCGCGAGCGATATGCCGCGCAGCCTCGGCGCGCGCGCTTCATCGCTCAACCGAGTGCCGCCGCAGTCGGGACATATATCCTGACGCAGAAACTTTTCGACGCGCTTCATGCCGTTTTCGTCCTTGACCTTTGAAAGCGCGTTCTCGACCGTATACGTCGCGTTGAAATATGTAAAATCCATATCTCCCGACGCGCCGCTCGTCTTATTTTGGTAGATGATATTTTTCTTAACTGCCGGTCCGTGAAAGACTATGTCGCGCTCCTTTTCGGTGAGTTCGCAGAACGGCACGTTCGTCCGCACGCCCATTTCCCTGGCAATATCCTTCATCAGCGACCACATCAGCGTCTGCCACGGTGCGACGGCGCCCTCGTCTATCGAAAGCGACTCGTCGGGTACGAGCGTCGACTCGTCAACGGTGCGTATAATGCCCGTGCCGTCGCATTTTTTGCACGCGCCCTGACTGTTGAACGCGAGCTCCTCGGCGCCCGGCGCAAAGAACCGCTCGCCGCATACGGGGCAAACGACAGGCAGTCCCGCCGCGACGTTCAGCGACGGCTCCGCATAGTGCCCGTTCGGGCAGCGGTGGCTCGCGAGCCGCGAGAACATCAGCCGCAGACTGTTTAAGAGCTCCGTGCCCGTGCCGAACGTACTGCGTATGCCCGGAACTCCCGGACGCTGACGCAGCGCAAGCGATGCCGGAACGTACAGCACATCGTCTACCTGTGCCTTTTCTGCCTGCGTCATTCGCCTGCGCGTATATGTCGACAGCGATTCGAGATACCGTCGTGACCCCTCCGCGTACAGTATGCCGAGCGCGAGCGAGGATTTGCCCGAGCCGGAAACGCCCGCTATCCCCACTATTTTGTGCAGCGGTATGTCTACGTCTATATTTTTCAGATTGTGTACGCGTCCGCCGCGTACAATTATTTTGTCGGGAATGTCATGTTCCGCCATTATTTTACTCTCCCGCATATCCACGTTTTTATTAAACGCGCGGCATATAGTTTCCCGCGCCTGTCCGAATAAATATTATAACAACAATCATATCACGGCGCAAGTGTTATTTTGCCTTTTATCGGACGGACAATTGACCGCAATAATGCGGCAGCTACGTAAAAATATTTTGCTTTTTTAGCGCGTGTGTGGTACAATAATCTGTCGATGTAAAATCAAATCGGAGTATAATGAGCTGACATGAAGCATAAACGGCTTGACCGTGACCTTTGGGGGTTCGAGCATTATCCCTATTATCAAATGCGGCTCGACTGCGAGCAGTTTCACGGACTTGCGTGCCTGATACGTCTGACCGACGGCGGCTCTTACTATTGGAACGCGCCCAAAGCCGGACACATACAGGTGGTGGGCAAAGGCATGACATGGCTCGAACTCGTGCCCGACGGCGCGCGCCGCGTCATAACGGTCAAATTTTTTCCCGACTACACGCACGATGCGGGGAGAATAAACTACCCCTCTCCCGCGAACGAAAAATATCAGCCGTCCGTGTGGTACGTCGACATCGCCGAAGGACTCGAATACGGCGACGACGGCGTCGCCGTCTACATAGACAAATATCTCGACGTCATATTTACGCCGGAGGGCGACGTCAAGGTCGACGACCGCGACGAGCTCGACGAAGCATACCGCTCGGGCGACATAACAAAGGAGCAGTACGAATCGGCGCTCGACGAGGGCGACGCGATACTCTCCGAGCTTTGCTCCGATATTTCCGCGACAGACCGATGGTGCGCCGAGATAAGGCAGATAGTCGAGGACAAAATAGCAGCAGACAACGTTTAGTCAAGACCACCGGTAAACCGGTGGTCTTGACTTTTCACATCGAAAAAGCGCGAAAGGAGCGTTTCAAAATACGTTCCTTCCGCGCACAAAATATTTTTGATGTTACTTCGTCGGGTCATACGGCGGCGATGTCACGACTCTACCGTCTCCGTCGGGAGAATTCGGTTCGCCGGGGATAACTGCAGTACGTGTCCTCAATTACGATATCGGTATCGACCGAGCCGCCGCCTTCGATATCGTTGAGTTCCCGTCTTTCGTATTCGCCGTTATTATATCCATCGAGCAGCGCGTCGACGAGCGACTCTGCCGCGTCCTTGCCGACATCGAATTTATACGACAGGATTATATTGTTTTCAGTAATGATGTCGATACACACGTAACCGTCCTTCGTAACTGATATGCCGTTATAAAGCAGACTGTTATAAAGACCATAGATCGCAAACTGCGTTTTCGTACTGAATTCGAGCGTCACCAAGAGTTCGCCATCGATGGGTTCGTCATATCGCGGCGCGTCCGTCTTTGCAAACACCGTATCCCACAGCTTATCGGTCCCCGCGCCGACGAACTGAATGTCCTCCGGATAGTAGTAGTAAGCGCCTATCCGCATATAGTCGCGCAGACCGAGGTCGTCGATGAGCTCGCCGAGCGTTGCGGGCGAATAGTTGGTGTTCACATATATCCAACACTCGCTGCCGCAGTCGACGGCGATTGCATAATTTTCGGAAACACCGTTGACCGGGCAGATCCGAAGGTCGTCACGTCCCGGCACCTCGTCTACAGCTCTGCCGAACATGTAGTACGGCAGCGGCAACGCTATCGTATATTCGATGCCGTTATATTCGACAGTCTCGGGGAACTCTACGGGAAAAGATGTTTGCGGATTCTGTATAATATCATCGTCCCAAGTCGTCGTACAAATCGTCGTATCCGATACTGTCCGGTCATCGCCGCATGTTGTTTCCGGCATGTCTGTCTTCGGATCCGTCACGGGCGTATCACCGTTGCCCGTCGCCTCGGGCAAAAGCTCTGTCTCGGGACCGCGCGTCGTTGACGGAGCATCGACCGTTTGGTCAGGCACGGGTATATCGACGTAGTCCGTCGCCTCGGGTGCGCGCACCGTCGACGGAGCTTCAGTCGACGTGTCATTTGCCTCGGTGCTGCCGTCGCCCGTTGTTTCGGGGGAATTAGTCACGGGCGGGACCGTTGTTACCTCACGATCTACAATGTCGTGTGTTTCGACAGCAGGCTCTGTCACAGCTTCGTGCGCATCAGTCCCGTTTGACTGACCGGCTTCGTCGCCTGTCAGGTCTTTCGTATCAGCCGGACTGCCGATATCCGTCGTCCATCCCGAGCCGACGCCGTTAGTTTCGGAAATCCCGTCACCGTCGACGTCTCCCGTCGACAATACCGTATCGCCGTCCGCCGTCTCTATCGGTACGTTATTTATCGCGCTGTATATCGCCGACACGGACGTTATACCCGCGGCGAGCACGGCGCACGCCGCAGCCGCCATTATTGAGCGTGTGATGACGCGTCTTCTTTTATTGCTTCCCTTCGGCGCGCACTCGGCTATGATGTCCTCGTCTATGCCGCCGATGGCACGCAGCAGCTTCTCGTCTTTTTTCATATACTTATGCCCTCTCTTTCAAGATACTTGCGGAGGCGCAGACGCGTCCGCGACAGCGTCATTTTGATCTTGCTCTGTCCGCATCCGCACTCGTCCGCCACCTCCGACACCGAATACATGTAGAAGTAGCGCAGAACGAATACGCGCCGATCCGACGAAGACAGTCCGCGCAGAAAGCGCGATATGATGTCGCGCAGCGCGAGCTCGTCGGCTGCGTCGGCATCTCCGGACGGTACACATTCATAAAGCTCGTCGAGCACGGCGGGAACTGCGCCGCCTCCGCGCTTCTCCGCCGTCCGCTTGTCGTAAGCGTCGAGCGCACAGTTGCGCGCGAGCCTGCCGAGATAAGACGGCAGAGACACGGGCTCGTTCGGCGGTATCGAGTTCCACGCCGCGAGCATTGCGTCCTGTACGACCTCCTCGGCGTCCTCGTCGCTGCCGAGGATATTATAGGCGATATGATGCAGATACCGCCCGTATTTTTCCTGGGTCTCGACGAGCGCCGCCTCGTCGCGGCGGTTATACAGTCCGATGATGTCCCTGTCGTCCATCCTGCACCTCCTTTTCTTCAATCCGAAAGCCGCTTTCAAACATAAAGACGGCAATAATTCCCTTTCGGTCACGCCGCACACCGAAATTTATTAAAACGTCGCATGCGGCTTGATTTTTTCCGCGCGCAATGATATACTGTATGATATACACTGAGCATACCTATTTTACCATGACGAAAAGGAGAATGCACGTTTTGGAATACAATATTTCCGAGAAAATGAAAAATCTGAAGCCGTCCGCGATACGCGAGATATTCAAGAGCCTTTCCGACCCCTCGATAATTTCGTTCTCGGGCGGCAATCCCGCACCCGAGACGTTCCCCATAGACGAGATAGCGGCGATATCAGCCGACATATATGCAAAAGACGGAGCCGCCGCGCTCCAATATAACATAAGCGAGGGCTATCCGCCGCTTCGCGAAGCAGTCGAGACGCGTCTGCGTGACAAATTCGGCATCGGCGGAGAGGGCGACTCGCTCATAATCGTTTCCGGCGGCTCGCAGGGCATCGAGCTTGCGGCAAAGGTGCTGTGCAACGACGGCGACGCCGTGATATGCGAGGACCCGACGTTCATCGGCGCGCTCAACGCATTCCGCACAAACGGCGCGAAGACGATAGGCGTGCCCGCCGCAGGCGGCATCGACCCGGACGCGCTCGAAGCTGCAATAATTGCGCACCCGGAGGCAAAGATGGTATACCTCATCCCCAACTTCCACAACCCGATGGGCACGACCATGCCGTTTGAAAAACGCGTCGCGATATACGAGATTTGCAAAAAGCACAGTATCCTCATATTCGAGGACAACCCCTACGGCGAGCTTCGCTTCGCGGGCGAGGACGTGCCGTCGATAAAATCTATCGACAAGGACGGCATCGTCATATACTGCTCGACGTTCTCAAAGATACTCTCCGCCGGTATGCGCGTCGGTTACGTTTGCGCGCCGTCTGCACTGACGCAGAAGATGGTCGTCTGCAAGCAGGTCGAGGACGTTCATACGAACACATTCTTCCAGATGGTCTGCCACCGCTACATGACCGAGCTCGATATGGACGCTCATATCCGCTCTATACGCGAGATCTACCGTCACAAGTGCTCGCTCATGCTGTCGTGCCTTGACGATATGATGCCGAAGTCGGTGACATACACGCGTCCCGAGGGCGGTCTGTTCATTTGGTGCACGCTTCCCGATAACATTCCCTGCGACGGCGTCGTCAAAGCGGCGCTCGAGCGTAAGGTTGCCGTCGTACCCGGCACGGCGTTCAACTGCGACGAGCATGCGCCGTCGCCGTCGTTCCGCCTCAACTATTCGATGCCGTCCGACGATCAGATAAAGCGCGGAGTCGAGGCGCTGTCCGACGCTGTGCGCGCCGTATTAAAGTGACAAAAAGGAGTCAATAATACTATGTCCGACGAAACAACACGCAAAAAAGTCGCCCTTTCGGGCGTTCAGCCGAGCGGCAATCTCACGATAGGCAACTACCTCGGCGCGCTCTCGAACTTCGGCCCGTTCACGGACGAGTTCGATTGCTACTACTGCGTCGCAAATCTTCATTCGATAACGGTGCGTCAGGTTCCGGCAGAGCTGCGCCGCCGCACATACGAAGTCCTCGCGCTCTACATCGCGTGCGGGCTCGACCCCGACAAGTGCACGCTGTTCGTGCAGAGCCACGTTCACGAGCATGCGGAGCTGTCGTGGATGCTGTCGTGCTTCACGATGTTCGGTGAGCTGTCGCGCATGACGCAGTTCAAGGACAAGAGCGCGAAGCACGCCGACAACATCAACGCGGGGCTTTTCACATATCCCGTACTGATGGCGGCGGATATTCTTCTCTATCAGGCTGACGTCGTGCCGATAGGTCAGGACCAGAAGCAGCATCTTGAACTTGCGCGCAACATAGCCGACCGCTTCAACGGCATTTACTCGCCGACATTCACCGTTCCCGAGCCGTACATTCCGAAGGTCGGCGCGAATATAAACTCGCTCGCGGACCCGACTAAGAAGATGAGCAAGTCAGACACGAATGAGAACGCCGTCGTGCGCATACTCGACCCGCGCGACGTAATTATAAAGAAATTCAAGCGCGCTGTGACAGATTCCGACAACTGCATAAGCTATAATAACGGCAGCGACGGCGTGCGCAACCTCATGACCATATACTCCTGCTTCACGCACAAGAGCTACGACGAGATCGAGCGCGAGTTCGACGGACGCGGCTACGGTGACTTCAAGACTGCCGTCGGCGAGGCGTGCGCCGACGGACTTGCCGACGTACAGAAAAAATACGGCGAGCTTATGGCGGACAAGTCATATCTCGAATCCGTCATGCGCGCGGGCGCGGAGAAGGCGTCGCATACAGCGTCAAAAACGGTCGCAAAGGTCGCGCGCAAGCTCGGTTTCGTCCAAATCTGAAAAAGGTACATTTACTGAAACTATGCAAGCACTCATATACGGTATAGGCGCCGTGATATGCGCATTTCTCCTGACATACCTTTTGACTCCTGCCGTCCGCGCGTTTTCGATCAAAATAGGCGCCGTCGATGTGCCGAAGGACAACAGACGAATGCACGATCACCCTATCCCGCAGGCAGGTGGGATAGGCATATTCGTCAGCTTCGTTATATCGACGTTCGTTTTCGGCGTCCCTACGTCCGAAATGACGGCGATATGGTCGGGCGGGCTTATACTCATAATCGTCGGCGCGCTCGACGACATCTACGACCTCAACCCGTGGCTGAAGCTGGCGGTACAGATAATAGCTGCGTTGACGGCTGTTGTTCAGGACGTTCTCGTGCGGGGAATATTCCTGTTTGACAGATATATCGAGCTCGGCTGGATGTCGTACCCGCTGACCGTACTGTGGATAGTGGCGCTCGTCAACGCGTTCAACCTCATTGACGGACTCGACGGGCTGTCGACGGGCATGTGCGCGATTTCCTGCGTCACGCTCATATGCGTCGCTTTGATGTACGGACAAGCCGTGCAGGCTCTTATCGCCGCCGTTCTGTGCGGCGCGTGCCTCGGGTTTCTTCCCTATAACTTCCACCCCGCGCGCATATTCATCGGCGACGCCGGCGCATACTTTCTCGGCTTCGTCCTCGCCGTCATATCGATTGAGGGCGTATTCAAGATAAGCGCCGTAATATCGTTCGTTTTGCCGGTTATGATATTCGCGCTGCCGCTGCTCGATACGGTAATGTCGTTTTTCCGCCGTCTTTTACACGGGCAGGCGCCGTTCTCGTCCGACAAAAAGCATCTTCACCACCGCCTCATCGCTTACGGACTGTCGCAGCGCCACGCAGTGCTCGTCATGTATGCCGTCAGCGGACTTTTCGGCATTATAGCGATAATCTATACCGATCTCGTGCTCGTCGGCGAACGCATAATAAAAGCGCTGATACTCCTTGCAGCCGTCGGAGTCATATGCTTTATCGACTACGAGCTGCTCCGCCACCACAGCGGTATTTCTCCGCAGATACCGATACCGCTTCCCGATGAAAACGACAAAACGAAGAAAAGCCGCAAGTCCGATGATGAAGAAGACAAAAATCCAGATACGAAATGAGGTGACGTCATGTTAAAGTTTCTAAAGGTGTGGACGAAAAGCAAAAACGCGGACAGTCCGCGTTACAGACGCGACTTTGCCCGCGAGCTTGACGGCATGGCGATCAAATATGTGACCGAGCGCCACGGCGACAACGACGACGTCATCGGCCGCAGCGGCACGCTCATCGTCAAGCCGGAGGAAGACCAGTTCCTCGTATACTCCGACTCCGAGGTGCTGTTCAGATGCAGCATACCCGAGCTCAAGGCATGGCAGCTTTTGTCCGGCGACGGCGTGACGCTGACAGGCCCCGACATCGAGCACGGAGGCGTCGAGCGCACGATAATCGCGTTTTATACGTATTACAGAAAATAGCAGAGCATGAAAAAGCAGAAGATAAAGCTTATCGCGCTCGGTATCGCCGTGCTCGTGATCATCGCCGCCGCAGCCGTGCTTATTCTGAATAAGCACTACATTTTCATCGCGGGCGAATACATAGGCGTAAACTGCGATAAGATCGAGCTTGCCGAGACCGTGCCCGACGGCATTACGCGTCGCACGCTCGATGAGCTTCGCGCAGACAGCCGCGTTACATTTGACGAAAGCATGATGCTCGTCAACACCGAGTATGTATTGCGCGACGATTTCGCGCCGGCGATATCCGAGTATAACGACACCGGCGTTCTGATGAACGACTGCATGAAGGACGCGTACGCGTCGCTGTCCGCCGCCGTCTCCGAAAAATTCGACGTGCGTCTGCTCGTTTCGAGCGATTACAGGACCGCCGAAGAGCAGGCGAACGAATATAACGAAGCTCCCGCAGTTGCGACAGTCCCGGGCGCGAGCGAGCATCAGACGGGACTCGCGCTCGACGTGTACGTGCCGTACTACGCGAGCTACGGATTTATCAAGACTGACGCGGGGCAGTTCGTCGACCGCGAATGCTGGAAATACGGCTTCATCATACGCTACCCGGTTTACGGCAAATCGTCGACCGGAATTCCCTACGAGCCGTGGCACCTCCGTTATGTCGGCGCGCCGCACGCGAAAATTATATACAATAACCGCATGACGCTCGAGAAATATATAAAGTCGCTCGAGGTCGGCAAATGGTACGATGTCGACGGGTATCTCATCTCGCGTCAGACGCTCGACGACGACGCAGGACTTGACATGCCGTCCGACTTCGCGGGCGCAGTCATATCGCCAGACAATACGGGATATTATATTATAACGGTTCAAAAATAAAGATAACGGGTGAGATTTCACAGAGAGATCTCACCCGTTTCATTTTTCCGCTCAAAGTCCCGGTCCGTTATAGCACGTCATATTCAATGCGTTTCTGTACATAACGGGCGCAGCGAGCATGTTACTTGTAAATATGTGCGCCAAACGCAGAATGGCGAGCACATACATAAGATCAGTCGCATAAAGTCCCGAATATTCCCTTTTGAATCCGTCGTGCTCGAACTTCTCAATTTCATCGAGCAGCTGCACGTGGCGAAGCCGGGCAGCCGCCTCCGCCGCCGCGTCCTCCGTCAGCCCCGAAGCCTCCGCGAGCTCGGAAAGCGAACCAAATAATGTATCCCCTGTCGATATCTGTCGTTGATAGATCACCTTCAGCACAAGGCGGCAGTTTCTGTTTCCGAGCACAGACAGCACCTCTCCCGCCATGTCCGCGTCAAACAGAAGCGCGGACTGCTCGCCGCCGTAGCTTCGGTCGATAAACGTAAAATCGTCTGAGACGAATACCGCGCCGTGCTCGGGGTTTCCCTCGTCGATCATATATCCGCACTTTGATCTGCCGACGGCGAATTCTTTTTTCAGCTCACGTACTTTTTCGGATATGACCGAATCAATATCGGGCGCTTTTTTGCCGTAAAAATCGTAGAGCGCCTTTACATAAAGCGACAATACACCATCATAACACAGCTCGGGCAGCTCCGTGAAATGCACCGCTTTCGATTTGCCCGCATCTTCCGCGAACAGCGCGTTTATGTCTACGCCGAGCGACGCGGCAAGCTGCGGCAGTATCGCGACGTCGGGGCTTGATATGCTGTTCTCTCACTTCGACACCGTCTGCCCCGTGACGCCGAGACGCTCCGCGAGCTGCTCCTGCGTCAGTCCGACAGCCTTTCTGTAATAAGCAATATTTTGATTTAACATATTCTGAACCTCCCTTCCGTTCGACATAATTGTAGCATATCAGATTACGATAATAAAGATACCGTTTTTCGATTTGCTGCAAATAATATTCAATGTACGGTTGGAAAGTAAGCGGTTTAGGCGGGTCATTATATCCGAATAAGCGGAAAATTGGGTCATACCGACGAGTGAACGATCACATATTCGCGGCGCCGAATCCGTGCGGCAAAAGCTCGTCCATCGTGTAAACGCCGAACTTGTCCGGTGCGCCGAGTATTATTTTGAAATCGGGACGGCAGAACTCCGCCATGACCTGACGGCACACACCGCACGGTGGACATTCGCCCGACAGCTCGCCTTTCGCGACGTCGTCCACCTTGCCGCCGACTATCGCTATCGCGGAAAAGCTGCGCTCCCCGTCCTTGACCGCATCGAATATCGCGACGCGCTCCGCGCACACAGTCGCCGGGTACGATGCATTTTCGATATTGCAGCCAGTGTAGACCTTGCCGTCTGCGGTCAAAAGCGCCGCGCCGACGCAGAAATGCGAATACGGCGCATACGCGCGCTTTGCGGCGTCAAGCGCATATTCCAAAAGCTCGCGTTCAGTCATACGTCTGCGCTGTCCGCCGCCGCGACGCCGAGCGCGATCTTCATCATCGTCGTGAACGAGCTCTGCCGCTCCTCGACAGTCGTGTCCTCGCCCGTGACAAGATGATCCGATATCGTGCATATCGCGAGCGCGTGCTTTCCCGCGCGCGCCGCGTTCATGTAGAGCGCCGCCGCCTCCATTTCGACCGCCAGCACTCCCATCTTTGCCCAGTCGAGCGAGTTTTCCACATCGTTGTAAAAGCGATCCGACGACACGACGTTTCCGACGTGGTATCTTGCGCCGAGGCGCTTCGACTCAGCGACCGCGAGCGACAAAAGCTTATACGACGCTATCGGCGCGAACGTGCCCGGCAGCATGAACTGCGCGCCGTAGTTCGAATCCGTGCACGCGCCCTCGGCGAGCACGACGTCGCGCACCTTCACATCCTCGTGAAAGCTGCCCGCAGTCCCGACGCGGATGATGTTCTCGACGTCGTAGAAATTGAAAAGCTCGTAGCTGTATATCCCCATCGACGGCATCCCCATGCCGCTCGCCATGACGGTGACCGGCACGCCGTTATACGTGCCTGTGTAACCCTGCACGCCGCGCACATTGTTTACGAGCTTCGCGCCGTCGAGGAACGTCTCCGCTATCATTTTCGAGCGGAGCGGGTCGCCCGGCATCAGCACCGTGCGCGCGATCTCTCCCTTTTGCGCCGCTATATGCGGCGTCGGCGTCGTTGATTTATGTTCGGACATCGTATATTCCTCGCTTTTCGATTTATAAAGTTTTACTCGGCGTTCATATGCGCCAGAGATTTTACGCTATTTGCCGACGCACAGCTCGTCGATGAATTTTTGCATTTTCTCTGTCACAAGCTCCGACTTCTTCATCGAAACAAGCTCGTCGCGGCTCACCCACCTGTAAGCTGATGTTTCGCCTTCCTGAAGTGTGACCGCGCGTTTGTCGCACTCGGTCACGCACAGAAACTCGACATAAATTCTGTCGTCCGTCGTGACTGTCCCGAGCTGCGTCAACTCCGGCGCGTCGATTCCGGTCTCCTCATAGAGTTCCCGATGAGCACATTCAAGCGGACTTTCGCCGACAAGAGCCGAACCGCCCGCCGTCGCCTCCCACATGCCGCCGTAATGCTTGCGCTTGTCGCGCTGCATCAAAAGGTATTCGCCGTCCGCGTGCCTGACGATAATGTCGCATACGAGATGGCGCATGCCTTTCGGGATCGGCTCGCCGCGGACGAGCGTTATGCCGTCTATTTTGTTGAAATCAGCGTCGTATGCGTCCCACAATTCCATGATGTATTCCCCGCCGTACGTCATTTGCATGCAGACGCATTTTTTATCAGCTTCACTATCGAGCTCGTGCCGAGACGCGACGCGCCGAGTGCGATGAAATCCTCGGCGTCCGCAAGCGTCCGTATGCCGCCCGCCGCCTTGATCTTCACATGTGGCGCACATTCGTTTGCCATCAGCGCCACATCCTCACGCGTCGCGCCGCCGCCTCCGAAGCCCGTCGACGTCTTGATGAAGTCGGCGCCCGACTCGGAAACGATGCGGCACATCATGCGCTTTTCCTCGTCCGTGAGAACACAGCACTCGATTATGACCTTGAGCACATGATCTCCGCACGCGCATTTGACCGCTTTTATCTCGTCGAGCAAAAGCTCGCGTTCGCCGTCCTTCACCCAGCCGAGGTTTATTACCATGTCGACCTCGTCGGCTCCGTTTTCTATCGCATCGCGCGCCATGAACACCTTTGCTGCCGTCGTGTCGTACCCGTTCGGGAAACCGATGACAGTGCATATTTTCACGCGTCCGCTCGCATAACAGACAGCGCGTTTCACGTACGACGCCGGTATGCACACCGACGCAGTTTTATATTCTATCCCGTCGTCGACGATCTCTTTTATCTCACCCCACGTCGACGTCGGCGAAAGAAGCGTATGGTCGACGCGCGAGAGTATGTCCTGTACTTTCATTTTTACCTCTGTAAAGCACAAATCGGAGCCGCGCCGCGGCCCCGATCCGTTTTATTCTGCGTAAACGCTTACGAGCTTCTTGCCCGCGTTCGTGCGCTCGAACTTGACCTTGCCCTCGACGAGCGCGAAGAGCGTGTCGTCGCTGCCGCGTCCGACGTTCGTGCCGGGATGGATCTTTGTTCCTCTCTGACGAACGAGAATGTTGCCTGCGAGAACATGCTGACCGTCAGCGCGCTTTACGCCGAGCCGTTTTGACTCGCTGTCGCGTCCGTTCTTCGTGGAGCCGACGCCTTTTTTATGTGCGAAATACTGTAAACCGAGCTTCAACATTTTAGTTACTCCTTTCCGTTCCCCTCGCGGACTTCCGTTTCGGGGTCGCGTTCTTCTGCCTCGACATCGAGGTAATCGTAATACTCCTCCGTCAGGTCCATGAGCTGATAATAGTACGCTTTGAGCAGTCCCGACAGCGCGTATGCGCGTTTTTCGTCGCCCTCATAGCGCTTCAGTGCGGACTTAATCACGACCTTCACGTCTGCGGAATCCTCCGCTATCGTGTAGTCGACCTCGCTGTCATACGACAGCTCGGCCGCATTGATTATGAGCATCGTCATCGCGGACAGCGCCGCGCACAGAATGTCGTCGCCTTCCTCGCCGAAACCCGTATGACCGTGCTCCTCAAAGCCGTAATAAACACCGCCGGAGGTGAAAAATGTGATCTTTGTCACGGCTTTGCCGAAAAGTCAGGCATTGATCGCGGAGATCGTTACCTTCGTATAAGGCTGTCTGTGACCGATCTTTTTCTTCTCGTTCTTCTTTGCTTTGTAGCGAAGAACGTGGATCTTCTTGCCCTTTACATTGCCGACAACATCAGCCGTAACGGTCGCGCCCTTTACATAGGGATCACCGACCTTGAGTCCGTCGTCGCCGGAAACGGCGAGCACCTCTTCGAAGGTGTACTTGTCGCCCTCGTTTGCGCCGAGAAGCTCTACGTAAATAGTATCTCCCTCGGTGACCTTGTACTGCTTTCCGCCTGTTTTGATGATCGCGTACACGAAAAGCACCTCACTTTCACATAGACTCGCTGCCGACGGGCGCCGCGCCGTATCGGCGCAGACTTAAAAAGCCCGCTCGCAAGCGGCAATACATTATAGCACGGTATAAATCTGTTTGTCAAGATATCAATGGAATATTATTTTGATTTTTTTAATTTTATTTCACGTGCCCCCAGAAATGTCGCCTCAATGTAAAAATAACGGCAACGTGCCGGAGGCTTCGCAGCCTCACGTTCACGCACCGTACTCGTGCGTTGACGGCGCTCCCGGCGTCCGACGCAGACACGACGTCTCGACGGCGCACTCGACATGTCGCGAGGGAGCTGTTCGCAGGAAATAATAACGCGGTCTGAGCCCCGTCGCCTTTTTTTCGCAGACTTGATAACATCGACGAACACACGGGAGCCTCTTTCGGGTTCGACAAGGGGGACTTCCTTGCGAGAAAGTCCCCCTTGTCAAAAAACCTATTCGTAGGTGTGAAAGACGTCACCACGTCAAGTATGAAAAGG
>CANQMJ010000032.1 GCA_947624945.1 uncultured Clostridia bacterium
ACCCCTCCCAAGAGCAACACCATATCTATTGTTTTCTTCTTTTGGTTCATTGGGTCATATCTATTGACATCGCAGAAGGACGGCGCAAAAGATTTGCCCCGCACACTTGACAATACAATACACAGGGGGTATAATTACATCAAATAATCATAGGCGCCGGAGGATAATACTGTGCCTGACGACCATTTGTATACGTATCTTGTCTCTCTTTTGATATTTGCCGTTCTGTCGGTCATATGCTCGCTTTGCTACTATGCCGTTCACAGCGGCGTCGAGTCGAGCATCCGCAAGGCGGCCGACGACGGCGACAAAAACGCTTCCCGACTCCTTTCCGCGATGGAAAAATACGAGAGATTCGAGCGCGACGCGCTGTTTGCGACAGTCCTGTCAGTCATATTCGGCGGGGCGTCCGCAGTCGGCGTCGCCGCGACGGCCGCGCATATGCTTTTGCCTGACGCCGCATCGACCGTGTTCATGCTGATCGCGGCGGCGGGCGCGCTCGTCGCCTCCCCGATATTTTACGTACTCGCGTTTCTTCTGCCGCGGCTGCTCTCCGAGCATGACCCGATAATGTCGTATACGGTATCGCGCCTTATCGCTGTGCCCGTCATGACGGTCCTGCATCCGCTCTCGTCGCTTTCGGCCGCGATAGCGAAGCTGCTCTCGCACCCGTTCGGCGTCCTCTCCGACGGCGGTGACAACGTCACCGAGGACGAGATACGCGACATGATAGACGCGGGCGAGGAATCGGGTTCGATAGAGTCGACGGAGAAGGAGATGATAGAGAACGTATTCGACTTCTCCGACGTCACCGCCTCCGACGTTATGACGCACCGCACCGATATGTGCGCCATCGACATCGACGACAGCGCCGAGGAGATCGACAAGCTGATAGCGGACACGGGATTTTCCCGTTTTCCCGTATACGAGGACGATATCGACAGCGTCACGGGCATACTCTATACGCGCGAATACCTGCTGAACCGCATGTCACCCGAGCCTAAACCGCTCTCCGAGCTCATACACGATCCGCTGTTCACTCCCGAGCGCGTCCGCGCCGACGTGCTTTTCCGCGAAATGCAGAAAAACAAGATACATATGGCGATAGTACTCGATGAATACGGCGGCACGAGCGGTCTTGTTACGATGGAGGACCTGCTCGAGGAAATATTCGGCAAGATATACGACGAATTCGACGAGAACGAACAGGCTGAGATACAACCGCTCGGCGACGGCAAATGGCGCGTCGCGGGCTCCGTCGACCTTGAGACGCTGTCAAAGGCGATAGGCGTCGAGTTCGACGACGAGGTCTACGAGGACTACGACACGCTCGGCGGGCTCGTGTTCTCCTGCCTCTCCATAATCCCCGACGACGGCGAGCGTCCTCACGTCGAGGCGTTCGGTCTCGACATACAGGTCGAGGTATTCGCCGACCGCCGCGTCGAGTGGGCGACCGTCAGCGTCATCGAAAAGAACGACGACGAAGACGGCGGCGACGATAACAATAACAAGGACGGCGGCAAAGATCAGTGATATATTTCCGTATACGGGAGACCGCAAAACGCGGTCTCCCGCGTTTTATATGCGCGCCATATCCTCTTGCAAACATCGCGCGGATATGGTATATTATCTTCGTAACAAGCGGGCGCGGAGGGCACAGCTATGAAACGACTTTATAACGACCGCCTCGACAGACTTTTCCGCGAGGCGTCGGAGCTGCCGATGTGCCCGGGAGTATATATAATGCGGAATAAGAGCGGCGCCGTAATATATGTCGGCAAATCGCGCGCGCTTCGCTCGCGTGTGTCGCAGTATTTCGCCAACACCGAACACGCGGTCAAGACTGAGCGCATGGTCTCGATGGTGGACAGATTCGATACAATCATATGCAAGTCCGAGATGGAGGCGCTGACGCTCGAAAACGCGCTCATCAAGCAGTACGAGCCGCGGTACAACATCAAGCTCAAGGACGCGAAATCGTACCCCTACATCCGCATCGGCATAGGCGAAGATTATCCGCGCCTCACGATGACGCGCAAGAGAGGCGCCGAGAAGTCGACGGGGGCTTTATACTTCGGACCGTACTCGAGCGCGGGCGCTGTACGCGACATAGTCGCCTCTATGGAGAGGGTGTTCCGACTGCCTGCGTGCAAATACGAGTTCCCGCGCGACATCGGACGCGTCAAAACGTGCGTATACGACCAGATGGGACGATGCTGCGGCGTGTGCCGCGGCGACGTCACGCCCGAGGAATATAAAGAAAATCTCAAATCTGTCATAAATGTGCTGCGCGGCGACATAACGGCGGCTAAGACGGAACTCGAAGGGCGCATGATGCGGTACGCGGACGAGGAAAACTTCGAGGCGGCTGCGCGCTGCCGCGACAGCATCGCCGCGCTCGGAAAACTCAAGGAGCGCCAGCACGTCGTCGCCTCGCCCGAGGTCGAGCGCGACGTCATAGCATACTACGCCGACCCCGACGGGATATGCTCATGCGCGACGCTGATGGTGATACGCGGCGGCGCCGTCGCCGACAAGCAGTCGTTCGAGTTCGGCGCGGCGCAGCTCATGGACGAAAACGGCATATCGGGCGAGGGCGGCATGACGGAATTTCTCACGATGCTGTACGCGGGACGCGAGTATATCCCGCGCGAGGTGCTCGTCTCGTTTCCGCTCGAGGACGGCGAACGCGAGCTGTTGTCGCAGTATCTGACCGACCGCGCCGGATACAGGGTCGCGGTCAGGACGCCGGAGCGCGGCGAGGGCAAAAAACTCGCCGAGATAGCGTACGAGAACGCGCACGTCGCCGCCGAGCAGTACAAGTCGCGCGCAAAGGGCGACACCGCGACGCTCGGCAAGCTCGCGCAGCTTCTGTCGCTCGAGGTCGTGCCCGAGCTCATCGAGTGCTACGACATATCGAACCTCGGCGGCGAGCACATCACGGCGGGCATGATAGTCGCGGAGTCGGGCAAGCTGAAAAAGTCCGCATATAAGCTGTTCTCGATAAAGGGCGGCGGCGCGCCCGACGATTACGCGTCGATGTCGGAGGCGCTGCGACGGCGGTTCGCGCACAGGGACTGGGGACCGTTTCCCGACCTCATACTTCTCGACGGCGGCGCGGGACACGTATCCACCGTGCGCGCACTCGAGGCGGAACTCGGAGTCGACGTGCCCGTGTTCGGCATGGTCAAGGACGATTACCATAAGACGCGCGCCTTAATCGGCGAGCACGAGGACGAGGAAATAAGCATCGCGCGCGAGCAGGACGTGTTCCAGTTCATATACAAACTTCAGGAAGAGGTACACAGGTTCACGGTATCGAGCATGAGACGCGCAAAGTCAAAGACGCTGCGACGCTCGTCGCTGACCGAGGTCGACGGCATCGGCGAGGCGAAGGCGAAAGCGCTGATGTCGCATTTCGGCACGCTGTCCAAAATGCGCGAAGCATCTGCGGAGGATATCGCCGCCGTTCGCGGGATTAGTGATAAAAATGCGCGCGACGTGTACGAATTCCTGCACAGAAAAGACGAGTAAAAAACAAAGGAGCGATATAAAATGAGGATAATTACGGGCAAGGCGCGCGGCGCGAAGCTGTTGACGCTCGAAGGCGAGGCGACGCGTCCGACCGGCGAACGTGTAAAAGAAGCCGTATTTTCGATGATACAGTTCGATATCGAGGGCAGACGCGTGCTCGACCTTTTCGGCGGCTCGGGGCAGCTCGGACTCGAGGCGCTGTCGAGAGGTGCGGAAAACGCCGTCATACTCGACTGCGCGCCGGAGGCGGTCGAGATAATAAAGGCGAACGCGAAGTCGACAAGGCTTTTTGACCGCTGCCGCATCTCGCAGATGGAGTACGACGCGTTTTTGCGCCGCGCGTCGGGTCGCGAGCGGTTCGACATCATATTCCTCGACCCGCCGTACAAAAGCGACTACATGACGCGCGCGCTGACTACTATCGCGGACGGCAGAGTCGCCGCGCCGGGCGCGCTCATAATATGCGAGAGCGAGCGCGTCGACATATACGAGGACGCGGCGATAACGGAGCGCTACGATAAGATCAAACAGTCGAACTACGGCCGCGTGTGGATAACGATACTGACGCCGAAGCGTTCGGACGCAGACGAAACGGAGGCGGAGACGTGAGCGCGCGCGCATTTTTCACCGGCAGCTTCGACCCGTTCACAAAGGGGCATCTCGACATCGTCGAACGCGCGTCGCGCGTATTTGACGAGATCATTATAACGATCTGCGCGAACACGGAAAAGAGCACCGGCATGTTTACGCCCGACGAGCGCCTCGCGATAGCGGACGCGTCCGTCGCGGGGTCGGAGATACTGAAGGACAGAAACGTAAAGTCGGAAATTTGCCCGTCGCTGCTCGCCGGCTTCATCGGCGAGCACGGCGGAGGGGTAATAATCCGAGGTTCGCGCGGAGGCGGCGAATTTGAGTACGAATCCGCGATGGCGGACGTCAACCGCGCGCTCGCCGGCATCGACACAGTCATATTCCCGGCGACGCCAGAGATCGCATTCATCAGCTCGACGGTCGCCCGCGACAT
This sequence comes from uncultured Clostridia bacterium, assembly GCA_947624945.1. Lineage (GTDB taxonomy): Bacteria > Bacillota > Clostridia > Oscillospirales > CAG-272 > DTU064. The sequence goes on from CANQMJ010000032.1 coordinate 4,559, forward strand.
GCTGCTTTACGGACGTCCCGAAATAGCGCTCTGCGGCGACGCTGCTGCGGTGGCGTCGGAGATACTCAAAAATCGAAAATAATCCGAGCCATAACTCACAGCCGCATCCGCGGCACACGAAAACTTTCCCCTGCGGGAAAGTTTTTTATTTTGCTTTCTGTCGATTTTCTGCATGCAAAAATCCGTGCAGAAATCAAACGTCTGTTCGTTAATCGATGAGCCGAAACGCGCCGCAATATGTCAAAAAAATCGGAAAAATGCAAGTCAAATTTTCTTAATCGGGTTGACTTTTCATCGCGCGTATAGTACAATGTCATCAAGGTGGTGCGAAGTGGTGTGAAAAACCACGTACAGGCACCGAGATGACACTACAAAGGTGAAAGGAGACGCGCGGCGGATGAACTGCTTTCTTGGCGAGTATCAGCAGGTAATGGACAGCAAGAACCGCATATTCATACCGTCCAAGTACCGCGACATGATCGGCGAACGCGTCTACATCACCTGCAACGTGGACGGATGCCTTTCCGTTTACTCGGACGAGGGCTGGGAAAAGTACACGTCCCGGCTGCTCGCACTACCCTCGGCCGAGGGCAGCGCGCTCGCGCGCTTCATCTTCTCGACCGCGATGGACGCGAAACCCGACGCACAGGGACGCGTCGTCCTGACGCAGTCGCTGCGCGACTTCGCTGGGTTGACGAAGGACATCTACATCATAGGCGTCGGCGACCACGCCGAGATCTGGGACAAGGAAAAACGCGACGCGGACAAGACCGCGGAGAGAACGTCCGAGCTCATCAGCTTCATGCAGAAGTTCAATTTCTGATCTACCGTGAACGCAGACGATAAAATACAAAACACAGAAGAAACGAACGCCCGCGATGATTTTACGGCACGTCGCGGACGTGATGACAGCGATACATGCAGAACGGTCGGCGGTGCGTCTTTATCGGAGACAAAAGCTCCCGTATTTACGCACCTGCCGGTCATGCTGCACGAGTGCATGGACGCACTCGATGTAAAGAACGGCGGCATCTATGTCGACGGAACGGCGGGCGGCGGCGGTCACTCGTCGGAGATAGCGAAACACATGGGGACCGGACGTCTCATCTCTATCGACCGCGACGCTGACGCGATAGCGGCGTGCGAGGCGCGGCTTTCGCCGTTTGGCGGCGTGACGCTCGTCTGCGACAACTACCGCAACTTATCGGCGATCCTTTCATCGCTCGGCATCGAGAACGGCTCCGTCGACGGCATAATGTTCGACCTCGGCGTCAGTTCACATCAGATAGATACCGTCGAGCGCGGATTTTCATACAGCGCGAAGGAGGACGCGCCTCTCGACATGCGAATGTCGAGGGAGGACAAGCTCACCGCATACGACGTCGTGAACGGATATTCGGAGAGCGAGCTTTCAAGGATCATTTCGGAATACGGCGAGGAACGCTTCGCGTCACGCATCGCAAGGGCGATAGTGAACGCGCGGGCGGACTCACCGATAAAGACGACGCGCGAGCTGTCGGAGCTCGTCAAAAGCGCAGTTCCCGCCGCGTCCGTCGAACACGGCTCGCACCCCGCGAAGCGGACGTTTCAGGCGATACGCATCGAGGTCAACGGCGAGCTCGACGGCATAGAGCCGGCGCTCAGAGCCGCCGTCGACGCGCTCCGTCCGGGCGGACGGCTGGCGGTCATAACGTTCCACTCGCTCGAGGACAGGATAGTCAAATCCGTATTCGCCGAGCTTGCGAGAGGATGTACGTGTCCCTCCGACTTCCCCGTCTGCGTGTGCGGCAATAAACCGAAGATAAAACTCGTCAACCGCAAGCCGATAACGGCGGGAGCGGATGAGATAAAATATAACCCGCGCTCAAAGAGCGCGAAGCTCCGCGCGGCGGAGAAGCTGTAAAGAGCAGCAAATAAAGCAAAAGAAAGGATGAGCCGGAATGACGAACATAGCGTACAGAACATATAACGCAGCCCCCCGCGTCTGCCCCGCCGCGGACGACAACACCGCCCGGCTCGTCAACAAGCTGAAGCACCGCGGCATTACCGATACGACATACGCGGTCAGAGCGACGTCGGACTCGCTCATCGAGGACGAATACAAGAGCGCGCAGGGCGTCGGGATGCAGAAGCGCCCGCTCGAATTCGACAACAACTACAGTCCTTATTCAAACGTAAACGCCGAAGCTGTGGCGGAGGCAAAGCGCCGCGCGGCGGAAAGACGCGCACAGACGGCGCGCGAGCATGTTATGTCGGCTCAGGGCACGTCGTCAATGCAGCCGCGCGTACAGCGGGCGGCAACTCCTACATCTCCTACATCTACAACATCGGTCACATCATATAAGACGCGCGCGGCAACGGAGGCGCGCACATCACAGCGGACAAAAGCGGCTCCGATGCAGCGGAGCGGCGGACGGAAGATGTCACAGGCGTCGTCAAAAAACGTCGCGCGCGTCAAATTCGATAACGGACAGCTCGCGGACTCGGGTCCGCGCGAGGTCGCGCAGAGGCGCGTCCCGTTTCCCAAGTTCGCGATAGCGCTCCTTATGGTGTTCGTCGTCATGTTCTTCATGGTGCAGAGCATAGTGCGCAACTACGAGTACAAGCAGCAGATATCGGACCTTCAGGCGCAGCGCGACGAGCTCTCCGAAAAGCTCTCCCTTCTTCGCACCGACCTCGACGAACGCATCGACGTCTCGTACATCGAGGAGGAAGCGTCGAAGATAGGGCTCGTAAAGGGCAGCCAGAAGGACGAAAAATACATAGACCTGTCCGGCGCCGACGTCGTTGAAAACTATGACAGCGACGACGATGGCTACGGCACGCTGTCAACGCTCTTAAGCGCGATGTCGAAGAGACTGTCGCATTTCTTCGGCGGCGAGGGCTCATAATCGCGGACACGGCGCAATAGAATAAATACTGACACGAAAAGAGTAAGGAGTTCTCGGCTCGTTACTCTTTTTCGGTAATTACATAGATTTGTCAAATAAAGCGAAAGGCGGCGGAAATATGAATGTAAACGGACTGCAATCAAGACGGTCATATTACGTGCTCGCCTTTTTCGTCGTTTTATGGATCCTTCTCTGTATCGTGCTCTTCAACATACAGATACGATCCTACGACGAATATCAGGGCATCGTCATAAATCAGATAACGAAGGAAACGACCGTCACCGCCGAGCGCGGCGACATCTACGACACGAACATGAACCTGCTCGCGGGCAATAAGACCGTGTGGCTCATCTTCATCTCGCCGCAGGACATCATCAGCGCGATGGAGGAGAATTTCACCGTCTACACGATGGGAGAATCCTCCGGCTTCGGCGTGGGCGACCTCGGACTTTTCGCCAAGCTCCAGCGCGCCGAGCGCTACTATACATACACGTCCGCCGACGGCATAACGTCGTCGTATACGATGGATACGCTCATAGCGAAGGGACTTTCCGAGATTCTCGACGTCGATTACTCGAAGATACTCGGTCTGACCGCTAAAAAGGGACGCTACTACGAGGTCGTCAAAAAGAACGTCGAAAAGGCTGACGCCGACAGAGTACGTGAATTCATAGACGAATACGGACTCGAGGAGCAGATATATCTCTCCGCGAGCACGAAAAGGTATTATCCGAACAACACGCTCGCGTGCCACGTCATAGGATTTGTCAACGCGGACGGCGACGGCGTGTACGGCATGGAGTCCTATTACAACGACGTGCTCAAGGGTTCGTCTGGTACATACCTGACCGCCCGCGACGGAAAAGGCAACGATTTGCCGACCGACTTTGAAAAATACAGCGAGGAGGAGGACGGCTGCTCCATCGTCTCCACCATCGACCAGTACCTGCAATACGAGCTCGAATCGGTGCTCTACGAGACGATGACGGAGAACAAAGCACGCAACCGCGTCGCCGGCATCGTCATGGACGTCAACACCGGCGGCATACTCGCGATGGCGACGCTCGGCGGTTACGACCTCAACGACCCGTATACGCTCACGGAATATTACACCGACCAGCTCGCCGAGTCGGGACTCGAGGAGGGCACAAAGGAATACGACAAGCTCGAGGGCGACCTGCGCTATACGATGTGGAACAACAAAGCCGTCACGGAGCTCTACGAGCCCGGCTCGACGTTCAAGGTCATAACGAGCTCGATAGCGCTCGAGCTCGGCGTCGTCAAGCTGACGGACACGTTCCACTGCTCGGGCAGCGTCAAGATCGAGGGCTATGCACATCCCATATCGTGCGCGAAGGAGACGGGCCACGGTACGCTCAACTTCGGCGGCGCGCTCCAGCAGTCGTGCAACCCCGCATTTGTCGCGATAGGACTCCGCATCGGACGCGAGAACTTCTACAACTACTTCCACCAGTTCGGCTACGGCTCGCGCGTCGGCATAGACCTGCCCGGCGAGGCGGTCACATACTACCACGCATACAAGGACTTCACGAACGTCTCCCTCGCCGTCTACTCGTTCGGTCAGACGTTCAAGGTCACACCGATCCAGCATATCACCGCGATTGCGGCGGTCGCCAACGGCGGACGCCTCGTCACGCCGCACGTTATGAAAGAGGTGCTCGACAGCGACGGCAACGTCCTCGACACATATGAGACGAACGTCGTGCGTCAAGTCATAAGCGAGCAGACCGCGAAGACGCTCGCCGAAATACTCGAGGAGGGCGTCTCCGGCAACGGCGGCGCGAAGAACGCGTACGTCGCGGGATATAAAGTCGCGGCAAAGACGGGCACGTCGCAGAAGCGCGACAAGCTCGACAAAAACGGCGAGGACACGCTGCGCGTATCGTCCTGCGTCGCGTTCGCGCCCGCCGACGACCCGCAGATAGCGGTGCTCATACTCGTCGACGAGCCGTCGGGCAAGAGCATGTTCGGCTCCGTCGTCGCGGCTCCGTACGTGTCAAAATTCCTCACGACAGCGCTTCCGTATCTCGGATTCGAGCCGCAGTATGCGGAGGGCGAGGAAGCCGCCGTCGAGTCATCGGTAGGTAAATACGTCAACCTTACGACGACGTCTGCAATATCGCAGCTCGAGAAAAACGGCTTCAAATACGTCGTCGTAGGCGACGGCGGCACCGTCACGGCGCAGTCGCCCGCATCGGGCACGATAGTGTCGAATCTCGCAAAGGTCGTGATACTCTACACGAACGGCGAGACGCCGACGGGTTCAGTTGAGGTCCCGAACGTCGTAGGGAAGACGGCGGAGGCGGCAAACAGACTCATCATAAACAAGAATCTGAACATCCGCATAGAGGGAGCCGCAAACTTCACGAGCGGCGGCGGCGCGACTGTCATCGAGCAGTCCCCGGCGGCGGGCGAGCTCGTCCCCGAGGGCACCGTCATAACGCTGACGTTCCGCCACCTTTCCGATATATCCGACTGACAACATAAAAAACGGAGGCAGAGACGAGACTCGACACACTTCTCGGGCGCGCAGGCTGCGAATATGCGCCCACGGAAGACGTTGAAAGCAAAAGCTTCGAAATAACGAACGTGACCGCGGACAGCAGACGCGCGGGAAAGGGATGCCTTTATATCGCTGTGCCAAGCTCACACAAAGCGGACTGCGGCACATATACCGACCGCATCGCCGAAGCGGCACGTCGCGGCGCTGCCGCAGTCATAGCGGCGCGCAGATGCAAGATCGCCGACATCGGCGTGCCGCTCATACGTGTCGACGACGTAAAAACCGCATCGTCGCGCATATTCGCCGCGCGGTACGCGGACATAATCGGCAAGCACGTAAAACTCGTCGCCGTTACCGGTACGAACGGCAAAACATCGGTGTCGCACATGATATCGCACATACTCGAATGTGCCGGACACCGCGTCGGCACGATAGGCACGCTCGGCGCCGCGATGAACGGCAGGGCGTACGCGGAGTCGCCCGAGACGTCGTCTATGACGACGCCGCCGCCCGAGGAGTTCTACCGTATTATGGCTGAGATGGCGGCGGACGGCGCCGACTATATCGTATTCGAGGCGAGCTCGCAGGGAATAGCGCAGGGACGACTCGAAGGACTTCACGTCCTCGACTGTCCGCTGTCGGCGGCGGTGTTCACAAATCTGTCGCCCGAGCACATGGACTTCCACCCGACGATGGAGGACTACTACTCCGTCAAAAAGCGGCTTTTCACGGAGTTTTCGCCGGAGCGGAAGATAATAAACACCAAAGATGCATACGGCGCGCGCCTTCACATTGAGGTCGGCGGCACCGCAGTCGACGAGAAATGCGTGCTTGACGCCGTCATGCACGGCGTCGACGGCGTATCGTTCACGTTCGCGTCGCAGAACTGCGCGTTTCCTGTGCATATACCGTCGCCGGGACGGTACGCGGTCGAAAACGGTGTGGTCGCCGTATCGTGCGCGCTCGCACTCGGCATAGACGCCGACGATATAACGCGCGCGATGCGCACGTTTTACGGCGTACGCGGCAGAATGGAAAAGGTGCCCGCAGACTTGCCGTTCCCCGTATTCATCGACTATGCGCATACGCCGGCGGCGCTCGAGGGACTGTTAAAAACGATGCGCGAGACGGAGCATGAAAAACGTCTCGTCGTCGTGTTCGGCTGCGGCGGCGACAGAGACAAGACAAAGCGCCCCGTGATGGGCGAGATCGCGACACGTCTTTCCGACCTCGCGATAATAACGTCCGACAACAGGCGCACCGAGCGCGCCGCCGACATAATAAACGACATCGTCGCGGGCGTTTTGCACGGCGTCGAATACGTCGTCATACCCGACCGCGCGCTCGCGATAAAGTTCGCGATAATGACGTCGCATAAGGACGACGTCATCGTGCTCGCGGGCAAGGGGCACGAGACCTACGACGACGCGGACGGCGTAAAAACTCACTTCGACGAGCGCGAGGTCGTACATGCGGCAGCAAAGCTGTATGCGCTCGCGGACTCAATACGAGATACACAGTAAAAAGACAAAAACGAAAACGAAAAACAGGAAGGCAAAATAAATGGGCGGAGTAAATTCGACATCGCTGCATCTCATGCGTCTCGACGCCGCGACTGCCGCGTCCGTTACGGGCGGCGAGGTCATAGCCGTGAACGGCGGCTTCGGCGGCAGCGTCGGCGAGCTTTCGACCGATTCGCGCGCCATGGAAAAGATCGACGGCGACAGCATGTTCGCGGCGATCCCGGGCGAGAACTTCGACGGTCACGACTATATAGGCAGAGCCGCGGCAGGCGGCGCGCGCATAGTGCTCGCGGAGCGTATGCCGAGCGACCGCGCGCTTTTGGACGCCGGCTCCGTCGGCTTCGACATAGTGCTCGTATCGAATACGATAGCGGCGCTCGGCAGGCTCGCCGCGTACTTCATCGACGAGAGCGGCGCGAAGAAGATAGCCGTGACGGGCTCCGTCGGCAAAACGACGACGAAGGAGTTCATCGCGTCGTGCTTCGCCGTCAAGCACCGCGTCCACAAGACGGAGGGCAACAAAAACAACGAAATAGGACTGCCGCAGACGGCGCTTTCGATTGAGCCCGACGACGAATACGCCGTGTTCGAATGCGGCATGAGCGGACTGCACGAGATCGAATACCTGTCCGGCATCGTGCGTCCCGACGTCGCCGTCATAACGAACATCGGCACGTCGCACATAGAAAAGCTCGGCTCGCGCGAGAATATCGCGAGGGCGAAACTCGAGATAGTCTCCGGCATGGGCGGCTGCGGCACGCTCGTCATAAACGGCGACGAGCCGCTGCTCTATAACGTCAGAGACACGCTGCCCGTCGGACGCGTCGTGACGGCGGCGATGCACAACAGAGACGCCGATTACAGAGCCGTCAACGTCCGCCGCTGCGGCGACGGGACAGTGTTTGACCTCATCTATAACGGACGCGTCGCGACAAACATCGAGCTGCCGACGCTCGGCGTCCACAACGTTTACGACGCGCTGTACGCGATAGCGGTCGGCGTCGTGTGCGGGCTTTCCGAGGCGGAGATACGCGCGGGACTGCGCGCGTTCCGCGCCGTCTCGATGCGCCAGCGCATATACGACATAGGCGACATAACCGTCATCGAGGACTGCTACAACGCGAGCCCCGAGTCGATGAGAGCCGGCATCGACGTGCTCATATCGGTCGCAAAGGAGAGAGGCGGACGTCCGGCGGCGCTGCTCGGCGACATGAGGGAGCTCGGCGAATATTCGCGCCTACTTCATGAGCAAGTCGGCGTATACGCGGCGAGGGCGGGCGTAAAGCTGCTGTTTACTTACGGCGCGATAGCGGAGAGCATCGCGACGACGGCTATATCGAACGGCGTGCGCGCCGAAAACGTCTACGTCAATCCCGACTGCACAAATCCCGCGCATACGGGCGATATGGTACTCGGCGCACTCAAACCGGGCGACGTGCTGCTCGTGAAGGCGAGCCGCGCCGTCGCGGCGGAAGCCGTTATCGAGTACATGAAGGAAAAGACAACGGAGCATCATCAGTGACGGGACGAAAGGAACAGGAAAGTCGACAGCATGCAGACAAATATTAAAATACTTGCGGGCGTCTCGGCAGCAGCCGCGTTCATTTTGACCGTTATCATCTCCCGCATCGTTATACCGATACTGAAAAGCCGCAAGATGGGGCAGAAGATACTCGACATCGGACCGCGCTGGCACAAGTCGAAGGAGGGCACCCCGACGATGGGGGGCATATCGTTCATCTTTGCGATGACGGCGGTCATGATAGTCGATATCGTGATACTGTCGCTGTGGCTCGGGGAAGTGCCGGTCGCGCTGACGGCGACGTTCGTATACGCGCTGTTCTGCGCCTTCATCGGCTGCATCGACGACAGCGCCAAGCTGAGAAAAAAGCAGAACGAGGGGCTGACGCCGATACAGAAGCTCGTCTTACAGTTCGTCGCTGCGGCGGCATACATAGCGACGCTCGTGCTCGCGGGCAGCATAAAGGATTCACTCTATATACCGTTCATCGGCAGCATTGACGGCCTCGGCGTCATTTACTACGTCATTCTCGTCGTGCTCGCTGTCGGCGTGATGAACAGCGTCAACCTCGCCGACGGCATAGACGGGCTCGCCTCGTCCGAAACGCTCGTGGTGGCGATATTCTTCGTACTCGCGGGCGGCTTAAAATACGCCGAATCGGGCGTTATCTCTGCGGGACTCATGACGCTCGGCGCGGTGACGGCGGGCGGCATGCTCGGATTCCTCGTCTACAACTTCCACCCCGCGCGCGTTTTCATGGGCGACACGGGCTCGCTCTTCCTCGGCGGCATCGTCATGGGCGGCGCGCTGCTCATGGACCTGCCTATCCTCGTCATAGTGTACGGCTTCATGTATATACTCGAATCCATCTCGGACATTATACAGGTCGTCTACTTCAAGCTGACGCACGGCAAGCGCTTTTTCAAGATGGCGCCCATACATCACCACTTCGAAAAATGCGGATGGGGCGAGATAAAGATAGTCGTCGTGTTCTCGCTGTTTACGGCGCTCTTCTGCGCGCTGTCGTATAAGCTCCTGCCGGCGCTCTCCGTCGTGCTCGGCATATGAAAAATACACGGAACACCGATTTTATACGGAAAGGAGACGCATAAAAAATGACTGACGGAAAAGGCACAGAAAGACGTCGAGCACCGTCCCGCGACACGCTCCGCGCACCGCAGACGGGCATGACGCCGCGTCACGCCGACACTGGACTCGCGCAGCCGGTGCGCGAGCAAAAACGCACAAAAAGCCGCGAACCCGAATACATCAGAATAAAGACGTCCCCCGACCGCATACTGATGGTCATAATACTCGCGCTCGTATCCGTCGGCTCGATAATGGTGTTTTCGTCGAGCTATCCTTACGCCATGGCGCAGGGGCTTGACAGCTACTATTTCGTAAAGCGTCAGGTCATATTTGTCGCGCTCGGACTCGTCGGCATGACGGTCGCGATGCGCGTGTCGTACGACAAATACAACAAATTCGCCCCTGCCATCTACGGCGTCGCGACGGCGCTGCTCGTCGTGGTGCTGTTCATAGGCAAATCGGAAGGCGAGGCGAAGCGCTGGATAAGTATCGGCGGCGCGTTCACGATACAGCCGTCGGAGATAATGAAGATCGGCATCGTGCTGCTTTTGGCGCGTTACATAGGCAAATACGCGGAGTACATGGTCAAGGGCGCGGGACTGAAGGTCCGCTTCCTTTACGGGACGCTCTATCCCGCATTCATCATATTCCCCGCGTGTGCGCTCGTGCTGCTCGAAAAGCATCTGTCCGGCACCGTCATAATGTTCGCGCTCGGCGTCATAGTGCTGTTTATCGGCGGCACATGCGTTCCGATGACGGCTGTCTCGTACGGCGTCGTGTGTCTGTCAGGCGCCGTCGCATACGTGCTCAAAAACCCGTACGCCTTAAAGCGTCTGACGACGTTCACGGACGAGAACGCCAACAAACTCGCCGAGAAATGGCAGACGACGCAGGGACTTTACGCCATAGGCTCGGGAGGTCTTTTCGGGCTCGGGCTCGGACAGTCGCGGCAGAAATACAGCTACGTCTCGCAGCCGCAGAACGACTTCATCTTCACTATCTGGTGCGAGGAGATGGGCTATGTCGGCGCTGTCGCGCTGATCGCTCTGTTCGCGGCGCTTCTCATACGCGGCTTCACCATCGCGCGCCGCGCCCCCGACGTGTTCTCGTCGCTGACCGTCTACGGCATAATGAGCCACATCACGCTTCAGGCGATACTGAACGTCGCCGTCGTGACAGATACGATACCGAACACGGGCATATCGCTGCCGTTCTTCTCCTACGGCGGCTCGTCGCTAATAATGCTGATGTTCGAGATGGGAATAGTGCTCTCTATCTCGCGCCATTCAAGGCAGCAGAAATTATAGACTCGGGGCTCTGCCCCGGACCACGCTAAAGGAAACTTTTGAAAAAGTTTCCTTTAGGATCCTTCAAAACTTTTCCAAACGAGGACTTTATGAGACTGCTTATGACAGGAGGCGGGACGAGCGGACACGTCAACCCCGCATTAGCGATAGCGGAGACCGTGGCGATGAACGCGCCCGGCTCGGAGATAGCGTTCGTCGGAACGCCGCGCGGCATCGAGAACAAGCTCGTGCCGAAGGCGGGATATGAGCTCTACCACGTCGACGTGCGCGGCATACGCCGCTCGCTGTCGCCGGCGAATCTGCGCGCCGCGTATCTCGCCGTGACGTCGCCGCACGAGGCGATGAAGATAATCGACAGCTTTAAGCCCGACCTCGTCATCGGGACGGGCGGATACGTGAGCTGGCCCGTCGTGAAGGCGGCGCAGAGCGCGCACATACCGACGATGCTGCACGAGTCGAACGCATATCCCGGCATCGCGGTCAAGATGCTGGCGCACGGCGCCGACCGCGTGCTTTTGAATTTTGCAAAGACTGCGGAATACCTCACAAAATGCGACCCCGAAAAGCTCGTCGTCGTCGGGAATCCGCTTCGCGCGGGATTCACGCCGACAGCGGACAAAGAAGCGGCGCGTCACGCGATAGGCGCGGACGGATACGAGAAGGTCGTGCTCTCCTACGGCGGCAGCATGGGAGCGCAGTACGTGAACGAAGCCGTGCTCGCCATGATGCGCGACTATACGTCGCACCACCCCGAGATACTGCACACGCTCGCCGTCGGCTCGATAGAATGGGCGGACGCGAACGCTATGTTCGACAGCTACGGACTGCGCGATGTGCCGAATCTGCGCCTTGTCGAATACATATACGACATGCCGACCGAGATGGCGGCCGCCGACCTCATCATATGCCGTGCGGGAGCCATGACTATATCGGAGGTGGCGATGATGCGCCGCCCGGCGATATTCATCCCGTCGCCGAACGTGACCGAGAACCACCAGTACAAAAACGCGCTCGTGCTCGCGGAGGCGGGCGGCGCCGTCATAATCGAGGAAAAGGACCTCGACGGCGGAAAACGTCTGACCGACACGGCGTCGGAGCTGCTCCGCGACGACGAAAAGCGCACGCAGATGGGGCAGATCGCGGGCAATTTCGCCGTCGAGGACGCGAACCGCCGCATCTGGACGGAGATACGCCGCGTTCTCGGCAAATAAACGGTAAACAAAAAAGCAAAGACAGGACGGTCGCGCGTTATGGCGAAAAGGGACCAGCACCGAAGGCGGTCAAAACTGAATATCGCCGAGCGCACCTACGGCATGACGCAGGACGAAAAGCGCAGGCTCTATAAGCTCATGCGCCAAAACGGTTTTCGCAAGAAAAGCGAAACCGAACAGGCGGCGCTGCTCGAACGCCTGATAGCGACCGTCGAGAGCAACAGCGGACGGCGCGAATACGAGACGAGATTTGCCCACAACGTCGGCGTCGCGACGAAGCACGAGACTCGCCGCCGCTTCAAGGTGCGATGGAGGCTGTACACGTTCTTCATCGTCGGCGGCATAATGATAGCGCTCGCCGCGTACCTGCTCTGGTCATACGTGCTCGTCATCGAAAACATAACGGTCACAGGCTCCGAGCGCTACCTCGCATCCGACATCGTCGAATGCAGCGGCATCAGCGTCGGGGACAAGCTGTTTTCACTGTCGATAAAAAGCGATGAGGTCGCGGACGCGATAACGGAGCGGTTCTCCTACATCAAGGACGTGAAGCTGCGCCGACGCATCCCCGACACGGTAGAACTTGTTTTGACCGAGGAGACGCCCGTATTCATCGCGGAGCTCCACGACAAATACATTTATCTCTCCGAGGAGCTCCGCGTGCTCGAGATCGCGGACAGTAAAAGCCCCGGCGACTACATCGGCATGAAGCTGCCCGATATGCGCATCGTCGCAACCGCGGGACGCGGACTCGAGATGGACGAGAGCATGCTCGAGGTCATAAAGACTGCGGCGGCCGCCGTCTGTTCCGATGAGATGAGGGAAAGGACGAACTATCTCGACGTGTCGGACAGGTTCAATATCAGCATATCGTATGACGACAGGTTTTTACTCGAGCTCGGCAACATCAACGACATAGAGATAAAGCTGAAAATAGCGTTCGAGATAATGAAGGAGTCGATGTTTTCCGGCGGCAACAAGGGAATCATATACCTCGAAAACGTGAACAAGCCGAGTGCACAGGTCGACAACAGCGTCAAGCTCTACTGATTTTGACGCAAAATACGGGAAAAACCAAAAAATTTTCCGCAAAAATCGAGATTTATTCGATTAAAAATTCAAAGATGTATTGCAAAATCGAGAAAAATATAGTATTCTATATATAATGGAATCAGTATAAACGCGCAGCAGGCAACAAAGACGCGCCGAGCGCAGAGGAAAGGAAAAAATATGTCATTTGAGCTTGATGATAACTTTGAAAGCGGCGTAAATATTAAAGTCGTCGGTGTCGGCGGCGGCGGCGGAAACGCTGTCAACAGAATGATAACGTCCCATATCCGCGGCGTCGAGTTCATCTGTGTCAACACCGATAAGCAGGCGCTCCTTCATTCGAGCGCTCCGAACAAAATACCGATAGGCGAAAAGATCACAAAGGGTCACGGCGCAGGCTCCAACCCCGAGGTCGGCTGCCAGGCGGCGGAGGAGAACCTCGAGGAGATAAAGAACGCACTTCAGGGCGCCGACATGGTGTTCATCACGACAGGCATGGGCGGCGGCACAGGCACGGGCGCGGCTCCCGTCGTCGCGAGAGCGGCGAAGGAGATGGACATACTCACCGTAGGCATCGTGACGAAGCCGTTCGCTTTTGAAGGCAAGCGCCGCATGATGCAGGCTGAGAGCGGCATCGAGAACCTCGCGCAGTACGTGGACTCCCTCGTCGTTATCCCTAACGAGCGTCTCGCACAGGTATCGGAGGCGCGCATCACGCTCATGAACGCGTTTGAGATCGCCGACGACGTGCTCCGTCACGGCGTACAGAGCATATCCGAGCTCATAAACGTACCGGGTCTTGTCAACCTCGACTTTGCCGACGTATCCTCCGTCATGAAGAACGCGGGACTCGCTCACATGGGCGTCGGCGAGGCGACGGGCAAGGACAAGGCGGAGATGGCGGCGAAGGCGGCGATCAGTTCGCCCCTGCTCGAGACTTCGATCTCGGGCGCGACCGGCATACTCGTGTCGATAACGGGCTCGCCCGACATCGGACTCGACGACGTCATCCAGGCGTCGACGATGGTGTCCGCCGAGGCTCATCCCGAAGCGAATATAATCTGGGGCGCTAACTTCGACCCCGAGCTCGAGGACAAGATGAAGGTCACCATCATCGCGACGGGATTCGCGAAAAAGGACGATTCGAAGGTGCAGCGCAAAGCAAATCCGACGCCTGCGCCCACAGCAACGCAGACTCAGACTCGCACACAGCCGAAGCCTCAGCAGCCGCAGCCGGTCAACAAGCCGAAGGAGGACGACTTCGTCGGCGACGACATACTCTCGTCTCAGCGCACGCAGGCGCAGCAGGCTGCCGAGAAGCCCGAGGAGCCCGAGAAGGACTTCGTCTCGTCGGGCGGCGACGACGTACTCTCCGACGACGATTTCGACGATCTGATGAGCATACTTCGCAAGTCGAAGAACAACAACAATAATAACGGCGGCAGACGCTTCTGACAGCCGAACGGCGCGGGTGGACGTGCGATCACGTCCCCCGCGCTTTTTTGCGCCCGGGCTCCCCTTCCCTCTTGCATTTTTCGTCGATATATGGTATCATTCTGTTTGTCCGCGTATGCGGCGAAAAACAAAGCCACGGAGACTTTACTATGAAAGCAGTTATAACCGTCGTCGGCCGCGACAGCATCGGCATCATCGCGGGCGTGTCGGCGGAATGCGCCAAATACGGCGTCAACATAAACGAGATAACGCAGTCGGTGCTCTCCGACTACTTCGTGATGATAATGATAGTCGACATCGACGGGCTCATCGGCGACTTTTCCGCGTTCGTCGACGCAATGGAGGCGCACGGCAAGTCGCGCCGCCTCGAAATACACGTCATGCACGAAAACATCTTCGACGTCATGCACGAGATATAACGTCAGGCGGGGAAACACAACGACATGCTCAACGTAAAGGCAATTAAAGAGACTGTCAACATGATACGCGAGGAAAACCTCGACATCAGGACGGTCACGATGGGGATATCGCTCTACGACTGCCAGAGCGACGACACAGGCAGACTGTGCGATAAGATATACGACAAGATAACGACGAGCGCGGGCAGGCTCACATCAGTCACGCGCGAACTCGAAAAGCGCTACGGCATACCGATAATCAACAGCCGCGTGTCGGTGACGCCCATATCGTTTATGGCAGGCGGCATACGCGATACCGACGACTGCGTAAAGATAGCGAAAACTCTCGACCGCGCCGCTGACGAGCTCGGCATCAACTTTATCGGCGGTTATACGGCGCTCGTGCAGAAGGGCGCCA
>CANQMJ010000033.1 GCA_947624945.1 uncultured Clostridia bacterium
GGAAAGGCAGGAAACGGCATGACCAAAATCATGCCGTCCCTGCAAAACTTGATAAAACTTTCTTATGACGCCCCGGCTTTATGCGCGGCACGCTTTCTCTGTCGTCTGAGAGCCTTTTGAAAAGGTCTCTGCGTATTATTGTTCCGACACGTTCATATCATCAGTCGTCGTTGACGTCGCCGCCCGCCTCGACATTGCCTCCGACGCTGCCGCATTCGACGTCTCCGCCCGCATCGATGCTGCCGTAGACGTCGCCGCCGATATTCATGTTCCCGCCCGCGGTCACGCTGCCGTCGGTGCTGACGTCGCAGTTGACAGTCAGATCTCCGCCCGTGGTCACGCTGCCGTTCACGCTGCCGCCGACAGTCATGTCTCCGTCCGCATTCACATTTCCGCTTGCGTTTCCTTCGACGGTCATGTCTCCGCTGACAGTCATGTCTCCGCTGACAGTCATGTCTCCGCCGACGGTCAGGTCGCCGCCGACGCTGACGTCGCCGCCGACAGTCAAATCTCCGCCCGCGGCCACAGCTCCGCTCACGCCTCCGCCGACAGTCATGTCTCTGCCTGCTGTCACCGATCCGTTCACGGAGCTTCCGCAGTTAAAGTCGCAGCCCGCAGCCGCGGGTCCGCTTATGGCGCCGCCGCAGTTAAGGTCGCTGCCCGCAGTCGCGGAGCCGTTTATGGCGCCGCCGCAGTTCAGGTCCCCGCCCGCAGTCGCCGGTCCGTTCACGGCGCCGCCGCAATTCAAGTCCCCGCCCGCGTTCGCCGGGCCGTTCAAATCGCCCTCTTTGACCGTGATATCGCCGCCGGCATTTACGCCGAGCAACACGTTTTCGTTGTAGGCGAAGACCATGTCGGCGTCGCCCCATATCTCGACTTTTATCTCGGCCTTACCGCCGTCATTTACGCCTTCGGCGTCCGCCGCGAGCAGCGGTATGCGGAAAACGCTGCCGTCGAGGTGAAGCTCACGCGTCAACTCGCCGATATCGTCGGCGCGCAGGAGGCGGCGACCGCAGTACTGCACGACGCGAAGCACGCTGTCGTCGGGGATATCGGACGGCGCGCCGTCCACGGACGTACCGTCACTCTCACCCTCATTATTATTTTCATCGCACGGCGTGACCGCCGCACGCGCACTGTCCGCCTGCGCATTTTCGCGCAGCAGCGCGTCGATGGTGACGCCGAACGTGTCGGCAATAGTTTCGAGCAGTTCGATGTCCGGGTACGATTGCGCGCACTCCCACTTTGACACCGCCTGCACGCTGACGCCGCATATATTTGCGAGCTGCTCTTGGCTCATCGCACATTCGCGGCGCAGCTCCCTCAGTTTTGACGAAAAGAAATCCTTCATGCTCTGTCTCCGTTATGTGTTTCGTTTTATTTCAGGCGTGCCGGCGCTGCCTGCTGTAATAAGCATATACGAAAGTACGGGAAAAATCAATAAAATGTTTGTTGATATTGCAAAGGGGCGCATATCAACCACAGGTTGATGCACCCGATCATGCCTGTTTTTTTATCCCGCGCCGTTTTTAACATCATTAAGGAAGTCGTAAATATCGATTAAAGCTATTGACAAGCGCGGCGCTTGTGGTAAAATAGTATTCAAGATTATTTCGGTCGGGAGGTGTCCGCGATGACGGTTTTAACGATGATAATACGCTGTCTTTTATATCTTGCCGTGATAGGCGCCGCGGGATTTGTCGTCGGACGGCTCATGCCGAAGGACAAATTCAAGCCCGACGAGTTCCCGTTCCGCACGTACAAGTTCGAGCGCGACGGAAAGATATACGAGCGGATATATGTGAAGAAGTGGCAGAACAAGATACCCGATATGAGCCGCATACTGCCGTTTCTGATGCCGAAAAAGGCGATGAGCGGCGACTACGCGTCGCGTCTGCCCGTCATGATAGTCGAAACGTGCGTGGCGGAGGTGACGCATATGGCGCTTGCCGTGCTCGGCTTCGGATGCGTCTTTGTGTGGCACGGTCCCGGCGGCATAATCGCGTCTATACTTTACGCGATAGGCAATATGCCCTACATAATAGTCCAGCGCTACAACCGTCCGAGGTTCGAGCGGCTGCTCAAAAAATCAACATACGCAAACAGAGAGGGAGCGCGGGATGCAGAAATTTCCGTACAGGGATCTTCGTCCCGGTAATATACTGACGCCCGCATACCGCCACGTACTGCTTCTTTTGTACTGGCCCGTATACGGGTTCTTCTTTCTGTTCGTGGAGCGCATTTATAAAGTCGACGGCTATTTCCCGATGTGGTGTCCGCTCGACGACAAAATACCGTTCTGCGAATACTTTTTTATTCCGTACATGTTCTGGTTCGTGTACCTCATCGGCATGCTCGCGTACACGTTTTTCTGCGACACGGACGCGTTCTCGCGCATGATGTGGTTCATCATCATATGCGATACGACAGCGATAATAATATACCTCATATTTCCGACGTGTCAGGAGCTTCGTCCCGTCGATTTCCCGCGCGACAATGCTCTCACGTCTCTCGTGCGCGCGTTTTACAGCTTCGACACGAATACGAACGTGTTCCCGTCGATACATGTGCTCAACACAGTCGCGGTGATGGCGCCGTCGTGGCACATGAAGCGGTTCCGCACCGTCGGCTGGCAGCTCGCATTCAACGTGACGGGCGTTTTGATAATTTTGTCGACGCTGTTTCTGCGCCAGCATTCGGTGCTCGATATCGCCGGCGCACTCGCAATATGCGTGCCCGCGTACTTCATCTGTTTCAGATATAAGAAAAGCGGCGCGGCGGAGCGATGAGCGAGGATATCACGTACATATCCCGCACCGAGATCGAATAAGCGCCATTGGCGCTTATTCAGAATTCGATCTCCATGCCGTCGTAAGCGATGAGGAATCCGTGTTCCTCGCCGATTTTTACCGCGTCCGCATAAGGCAGCCTTCCGTTGTGGGAGAAGTGATTGGCGACAAACACGGTGTCCGCGTCTGCAAGTCCGCGCTCGCGCAGCTTTGACATGAAAACGAGGTCACGCTCGACGTTCATGTGTCCGTGATAGTCGATGTGCTTTACGCCCTCGTTGCAGTCCATCGAGACGAGGTCGAAGCGCGCGCCCGAAGCGCATATCATGTCAAGCGTTTCGTCTGGGAGAATGTCGGTGTCGTGGGCGTAGAACAGCGTTTTGCCCCCGCGCTCGATGATATAGACGAACGGCTCCTCGGTCGAATGAACGGCGGGAACGGGCGTGACGCGGAATCCGTCGAAACTGACAGGCTCGAACGCGTGAAGCAGTAAAAAGCGCGCGTTGCCCTCCTCCGTTATCCTGCCGTCGCCGTATCTGTCCGCGGCTTGTTTGACGCCTCTGCCGCCCATAACGGTGAGCGGACGCGTCGACGGCGACAGTATCGCAAATCCGGCGGCGCGCGTTTCAATGTCGTCGACATAGAGATGGTCGGAGTGCGCGTGCGTGACGAGGCAATAGGCGACGTCTGTTATGTCGATGCCGTCGCGCAGAATGTGCATATACGTGTCGGGACCGAAGTCCAAGAGCAGTTCGCCGTCGACGAGCGCCTGACAGCGCGTCCTTATCTCGCGCCCGCGGCGCTCGCGCGCGTTTTTGCATATTGCGCACTGACAGAACAGCGCGGGCACGCCCTCGCTCGCCGCAGTGCCGAGGAATTTAATCTTCATAGCGGTGGATCTCCTTTGTCGGTTTACGGTTTCTATTGTATATTACGGCGCCGCCTTTGTCAATGATGATGCGGCGCGCCGCTTTTGAGCAGTACTTGAAAAAGTTACATTTTTCGCGTGACAAATGCGCGCGGTCGGTATATAATTACAGTAAAGTACAAAATCGAGGTGCAGATGATGAACGGTTACAAAAAGATCGCGCCGGAGGCTGTGTCCGGCAACACATTCAACATGATAGGCAGAGAGTGGATGCTCGTCACCGCCACCGACAGCGAGGGCAAGGTCAACACGATGACGGCGAGCTGGGGCGGCGTCGGCGTTCTGTGGAACAGGAATGTTGCGTTCGTGTTTGTTCGTCCGCAGAGGTACACGTTCGGCTTCACCGAGTCCGGCGAGCGCGCGACACTGTCGTTCTTCCGCGGCGGGTACAAAAAGGAGATGGGGTACTGCGGCTCGAAGAGCGGACGCGATACCGACAAGATCGCGGATACGGGTCTTTCGCCCGTCGTGACCGACGAGGGCGCAACGGGATTTTCCGAGGCGAAGCTCATTCTGTCGTGCCGCAAGCTGTACGCGGAGCCGCTGAAAAAGAGCGCGTTCGCGGACGCGGGCGTTTGCGCGGAGTGTTATCCCGCCGAAGATTTTCACACGATGTACGTGTACGAGATCGAGGGCGTATACGAGAAGGAGTGATATGCTGTCGCCCGCGTTGTCAAATTGTTCGCAAGATTTCGATGCGGCGGCGCATATATCGTCTGAATTGACGAAAAAAACATGGCGAAAAGCACTTGCAAAAGCGCGTTTGTTGTGATATAATGCGTTCATGGCTCCCAAAAGGGGGCTACACAGGGGTATAGCTCAGCTGGTAGAGTACCGGTCTCCAAAACCGTGGGTCGCGGGTTCGAATCCTCCTGCCCCTGATCAAAACGCACTGAAATCAGTCGATTTCAGTGCGTTTTTCCTTTTTATTTTGTGCGATCTGTCATGGTGGCAGGTCGGCGGAATTGGTGCAAAAGCGGTAATTGCAGCGGGGTGACAGCGAAAATCTCCGCACAAACAGGCAACGCCTCGGTGGAATAATTGTTATTTGAACACTTCAATTTTATATTGAACAGCCGTATTTTTTGTGGTATATTATATATGTATAAATGTCGCTTTTTGTCAATTCGGAGTAAACATATGCCCGTCAGCTATAATCGACTTTGGAAACTGCTTATCGACAAGGGAATGAACAAAACTCAGCTTTGCAGATTAGCGGGGATCACGTCCAACGCAATGGCAAGGCTTGGGAAAAACGAGGATGTCCGCGTGGAAGTGCTGGCGAAGATATGCGCCGCGCTTGACTGCAAAATGGACGACATAATCGAAATACTGCCGAAAAAAGAAACGGTCGAGGGAGGAAAATCAAAATGAACGCGGTTCTGTCAAAAAAGGACATGACTGAGGAAGACATAAAACTTCAATACATTACTCCCGCCATCGTTTCAAAATGGGACATCGGCAAAATAAGCATGGAAAAGCAGATCACGGACGGCAAGGTCAACCTTAAAGGGAACGTCGTTTTCCGTGAAAAGCCGAAAAGAGCCGACTATATTTTATATCTGAGCGCGAACAATCCTATCGCCGTAATCGAGGCGAAGGACAATAATCACAGTGTTTCATACGGCTTGCAGCAGGCGATCACATACGCAAAAATGCTCGATCTGCCGTTCGCATACAGCTCAAACGGCGACGGATTCGCAGAGCATGATTTTCTTACGGGCAAGGAAAGGGAGTTCGGTCTTGACGAATTTCCGAGCGAGGACGAGCTTATCGCGCGATATAAAAGCGAAGCCGAACTGACCGATTCGCAGGAAACTATTCTCAATCAGCCGTATTTCAGCAGTCAGACTACGTATGCCCCGCGCTACTATCAGCGGATCGCCGTAAACCGCACTGTCGATGCAATTGCGAGGGGACAGCAGAGGCTGCTGCTTGTCATGGCGACCGGAACGGGCAAAACTTTCACTGCTTTTCAGATCGTATATCGCCTTTTGAAGAGCGGAATGAAACGCAAGATTCTTTATCTCGCGGACAGGAATATACTTGTCGATCAGTCTATCCAACAGGATTTTGCCCCGCTTGAAAAGGTGATACACAAGATCAACGTCGCAAAGGACGACAGAAGCACGATAACCTCGCATGAGGTCTACTTTTCCCTGTATCAGCAGCTTGTCGGCGACGACGAAAAAGAACATTTCAGCGAGCTTTTCTCGCCCGATTTCTTTGACCTCATCATCGTTGACGAGTGCCACCGCGGTTCGGCAAAGGAGGAGAGCCGCTGGCGCAGGATCCTCGAATACTTCCGGAGCGCAACGCAGATCGGCATGACGGCTACTCCGAAGGAAACGAAATATGTTTCAAACCTCAGCTACTTCGGCGACCCCGTCTACACTTACAGTCTCAAAGAAGGTATCGAAGACGGCTTTCTCGCGCCGTTCAGAGTGATAAATATCACAACCGATATCGGCGACGGCTGGCGTCCGTTCAAGGGTCAGCGTGACATTTTCGGCAACGAGATCGAGGATCGCATATATACAAACAGCGACTATGACTACAATATCATCATCGAAGACCGTATACAGCAGGTCGCGGCCGAGATCACAAAGTATCTGAAAAGCACCGACAGAATGGCGAAAACGATCGTGTTTTGCGCCACAGAGGACGCCGCCGAGCGTATGCGGACAGCGCTCGTCAACCTGAATTACGACATGGTAAAAAAGAACCCCGACTATGTCGTGCGTATAACCGGGAGCGACGATTACGGCAAGAGCAAGCTCGACTATTTCATATCCGTGTCGGCAAAATTTCCCGTCATAGCCACGACCTCAAAGCTGCTGTCCACAGGCGCCGACTGCAAAATGACAAAGCTGATCGTCCTTGACGAAATGATAGGATCGATGACTGAATTCAAACAGATAATAGGACGCGGCACGAGACTGCGCGAGAAGGACGGAAAAACGCACTTTGTTGTGATGGATTTCCGCAACGTGACGCGCCTGTTTGCCGACCCGGAGTGGGACGGACCTATCGACATTGACGAGGGCTTCGAGCCCGGGAAATCACCGCAGAAACCGCCGACCACCGGCGGAGACGATCCGCAGGGAGGCGAAGATAACGGCAGGACATTCACTCAAAAACCGATAGTAGACGCCGACGGATGCCGGGTCGAGATAATACGCAAAACCGTTTCCGTATACGACGCAGACGGCAAGCTGCTCCGCCAGGAGAGCATCGTCGACTATACGAAGGAAAATATCCTCGGCGAATATGCCTCCCTCGACAATTTCATACGTCAGTGGACGGCGGAGGAGAAAAAGGAAAAGATCCGCACGCTTCTGCTCGAGCGCGGTATCGACCTCGAGGCGATGAAAGCGGAACAAGGCATGGAGGACGTCGACGACTTCGACTTCATATGCCATGTCGCATTCGACAAAAAACCGCTGACGCGGCGCGAACGCGCGGACAACGTGAAAAAGCGCGATTTTCTGAGCAAATACAGCGGCGTCGCGCGCGAAGTTTTAGAGGCGCTGCTCGATAAATACATGAACACGGGCATATACGAGATCGAAAAGAGTGAAGTTCTAAGGCTCGACCCGTTCATGAGGCTCGGAAAGCCGTCGAAGATAGCGGAGTATTTCGGCGGCAGAGCGGGATATCTGCGGGCAGTTAAAGAACTTGAAGAGGAAATATATAAGGCAGGGTGAGGAGCCTACTTGCTATATGGATAGACCAAGTATTTTTGATATATCCCCAACTGAATTCGAAAAGTATTGTTTAGACATACTTTCTGGGGTTGCAGAAGAAGAGAAATTAAAAGATTTTGAGATCACTCATAATAAAATAATTAAAGTTCATGATGGAAGTTATCAAATAGATGTTTATGCCGAATTTACAGCGTTAGGTACAAATGTTAAAGTCCTTTGTGAATGTAAAAGATACAGGCAATCAATAAGTAGAGAAAAAGTGGCAGCTCTTCATCAAAAACTTGAAAGCATCGGGGCACAAAAGGGCATTTTGATTTCTACGAGCAATTTTCAAAGAGGTGCAATTGAATATGGGAAAATTCACGGTATTGCTCTTATCAAAGTATCAAATTATCATTTTGAACATCTTTCTCATTCGAGTGGACCGTCAATAAATGAAGAAAATGATCCCTTCTTATATGCAGAGAATCATTTGCCTCCTTTTGAAGCATTTGACTATACCGTTTATACTGATGAGGGCGAGCCGCTCAAGGTTTATCCAACTCATGCTTTTATAAGTGAGTTAAATACAAGGCAATACAATTTGATAAAAGAATTTATGAAATATACAGATATCTGATTCTTTTTGAAGCAAGAGAAAGTGCAGGGTAATTTATGAGTGATCTTTCGGGCTTTGTAAAGCGTTTGAGGAATATAATGCGCAACGACGCGGGTATAAACGGAGATGCGCAGCGAATAGAGCAGATCGCGTGGCTTCTGTTTCTTAAAGTGTACGACGCAAAGGAACAGGACTGGAAGTGGGACGACGAGGACTATCGTTCCATAATCCCGGACGAATGCTCGTGGGAGCGGTGGGCGAAAGACGACAAGAGCGGAGTCGCCATGACGGGGGACAAGCTGCTCGATTTCGTGAACAACACGCTGTTCCCGACGCTGAAAAAGCTGCCCGTCGATGCGGAGACGCCGATAAAAAAGGCCATCGTGCAGACGACGTTTGCCGACGCAAACAACTACATGAAGGACGGCGTCCTCTTGCGGCAGGTCATAAATGTCATAGACGATCTTGACCTCTCAGACTATGAGGAAAGCCATGCCTTCGGCGCGATATACGAGTCGATACTTAAAGAGCTTCAGAGCGCGGGAACGGCGGGAGAATTCTACACGCCGCGCGCCGTCACGGACTTCATGGCGAAGATGATAAAGCCGAGGATAGGCGAAAAAATGGCGGATTTCGCCTGCGGGACGGGCGGATTTCTCACGAGCTGGCTCGGTGAGCTGAAAAAACAGGTCGTCACCACTGCCGACGGCGAGCTGTGCGGCAGCTCCGTATACGGTATCGAGAAAAAGCAGTTCCCCTATATGCTCTGCATAACGAATATGCTCCTGCACGATCTTGACGTTCCGCAGGTATATCATGACAATTCGCTTTTGCGCGATGTCCTTGACTATACGGACGAGGACAGATTCGACGTCATACTCATGAATCCTCCCTACGGCGGGAGCGAAAAGGCCGACGTAAAAAATCATTTTCCGGACGATCTCGCATCGAGCGAGACGGCGGACCTTTTCATGTCTGTTATCATGTATCGGCTGAAGGAGAACGGACGCGCCGCCGTTATTTTGCCCGACGGGTTTCTTTTCGGCACCGACAGCGCAAAGGTCAATATCAAAACGAAACTGCTCGGAGAATTTAATCTTCACACGGTCGTCCGTATGCCGTCGAGCGTCTTTTCGCCGTACACGTCCATCACGACGAATATTCTGTTCTTCGACAGCACGCATCCGACAGAGGAAACATGGTTCTACCGCCTCGATATGCCGGAGGGGTACAAGCACTTTTCCAAGACTAAGCCGATGAAACTGGAGCATTTTGACCCCGTCGTCGAGTGGTGGGAAAACAGGCGCGAGCTGACGGTCGACGGTTTCGACAAGGCGAAGAAGTACACGGCGCATCAGCTCAAGGATGAGTTCGGATACAATCTCGATCTGTGTGGATATCCGCACGAGGAGGAGGAGATACTCGACCCGCTCGACCTGATGCAGCGCTATCAGGAGGAGAGGGCGTCGCTGAACGCGGAGATCGACCGCGTGCTGGCGGAGATCGCAGCCATTCTCGGAGGTAAGAGCGAATGACGCCGCAGGAACTGAAAAACAGCATTTTGCAGCTCGCGATAGAGGGCAAGCTCGTAAAGCAGCGTCCGGAGGAAGGCACGGCGGAGGAGCTGTATCGGGAGATACAGGCGGAAAAGCAGCGGCTCATCAAAGAAGGCAAAATAAAAAAAGAAAAGCCTCTGCCGGAGATATCAGAAGATGAGAAGCCGTTTGAGATTCCGGAGAGTTGGATGTGGGTGAGACTGGGTGACATATTTTCTATTATAATGGGGCAATCACCTGATGGAAACAGTGTGTCCGAAAATGAAAAAGGCATTGAATTTCATCAGGGGAAGATTTATTTCTCAAGATTATTCTTAGGATGTTCCCCTCAAAAAACAACCGACCCTAAAAAAATTGCGCCAGCGTATTCTTTGTTATTATGTGTTCGTGCGCCTGTTGGAAAAGTCAATATAACGGATAGAGAGGTATGCATTGGCAGAGGATTGGCAGCAATTGTGAATCATGCGCATATTTCATCATTATTTGCTTATTATTGGATTTCTGTTCTTGAATCGGTTTTTATAAGAAAATCGACGGGAACTACTTTCAAATCAATTTCATTTGATATCATTTCAAATCAAGTTATTCCCCTCCCTCCCCTTGCCGAACAAAAACGTATCGTTGCCAAAATCGAAGAGCTTTTGCCGTATGTAGATTGCTACGCCGAGGCGTGGAACAGGTTGGAAGAACTCAACAAGCGTTTCCCGTCCGATATGAAAAAATCGCTTTTGCAAATGGCTGTCGAGGGCAAGCTCGTCGAGCAGCGCCCGGAGGAAGGCACGGCGGAGAAGCTTTATCGGGAGATACAGAAGGAAAAGCAACGGCTCATAAAAGAGGGCAAGATAAAAAAAGAAAAGCCCCTGCCGGAGATAACAGAGGATGAGAAGCCGTTTGACATTCCGGAGAGCTGGATGTGGGTGAGGTTATCAGATGTTGTTGATGTTCGGGATGGAACTCATGATACGCCGAAATATGTTTCCAAGGGAGTACCTCTTGTCACAAGCAAGAATTTAGTTGACGGTCGCATTGATTTTGAAACAGCTAAATTGATCTCAAAAGAAGATTCAGAATCAATTAACATACGTTCAGGTGTTGATAATGGTGATATTCTTTTCGCCATGATAGGCACGATTGGAAACCCTGTTTTAGTGAAAAAGGATCGTGATTTCAGCATTAAGAACATGGCTCTTTTTAAGCAAATTGACGGAAAACTATTTTATATGGAGTTTTTGCTTTGCTTTTTGCAAATGGCGCAGGATGATATGAAAAAAATCGCAAGCGCAAGCGTACAATCGTTCGTTTCCTTATCGCTTTTGCGAAATTATCCTTTCCCCCTCCCGCCGCTCGCCGAGCAGAAACGCATCGTCGCTAAACTGGACGAGCTGCTGGCGGTGTGCGATAGATTGAAATGAGGTGAAATAAATGAATCAATACAGACCCACAATAGGAATTGAGCCAATCGATAAATATGAAAAAGCAAAACAAGATGTCCTTAAAGCGCGTGATTCAGTAATGGCACTTTTACCTGCACAGCAAGAAAGACTTGCAAAGGAACTGTTTGGAGTCGAAAATTATGGTGCAGTTGTAAATCTGATGCAACGTATGATTTACGGCAAACAAATTCGATAAATTGGTTATCACAAATAATGAGGTTTCTTATAGTGGAAAAACACTCTGTCAGTCGCTATACCAAATGATAACAGAACGTAAAAAAATAAATGAGGAGATTGAGTATGTCAAACATCACAAAACTTTATGCCGCATTTAAGGCAGGATATTTGGGCAATAATATCTTAGATACATATTTTTCATTTGTTGCAAATATAATTTATGAGGAACATTTAACGGTAGTCGAAGATACAGTGGTGGCAGCCAAATTGAGAGAACGGTATAAAATAGATTTCCCGTTACCACTTATCAGGCAGGTTTTGGGGGTTGGTGTGGAGAATAATTGTTTTATAGAGGATCATGGTAAATACAGTGTTTCCATAGAAAAGCTTGTTCCGTTTTGCTTCAGAGAAACAGATTTTAACATCATGTGGAATAGATTGATTAATGAGTTTACAGCATATTGCCGTGAAAAAAATATTGAATTACCATCTATTGACATGAGTGAAGCCGTCTTACGCATCCTTGATAATACTGATGAAAAGATTCTTGCAGGAGAAAAAATAGAAGATCATAAAGGCATATCGCCTATGGAGTTTGCATGGTATAGCTTTACTAAAGAACAGGGGGAAAAACTAACAGATTTATATTCATTTATTGCCGCTATTTCAGCAAGCAATATTACAAAGCAGGCCTTGTTCTACTCCGGAGAGAAAGACACAGATTATTCCGGCTTGAATGTATATTTGGATTCACCAATTGTTTTCGCTCTGCTTGGCATGGATGAACCGTCAAGGACAGAGTCTTACAAAACACTGGTTGCCGACATGCTAAAAGCTAACTGCAATGTCCAAGTTTTGGATCATAATTTTCAAGAAGTAGACGGCATTATTGCAAGCGCTTCTTCTTGGGCAACAAGCACTCAATATGATTTAAGAAAAGCAAACAATGCGGCGCGTTTTTTCCATGATTCGCAGATGAACGAAATGGAAATATCAGAATTTTGCAGTAGTATCGAGGATCAATTGAATGAACTTGGCATAACTGTTAAAGAAACCTATTATGATATTTTCCAGAACGAGTTTCAAGAAAATGCGGATCGCTTGTTTGACATGATTAAAACTCAATATTCTAATCATGGATATGAATTAACGCAAGAAAAGGAAAGAACAATTCAAACCGACGTCCGATCTATTATTATGATATACAGGGAACGTCAGGGGCACACAGCAACAAGACTGCAAAATGCAAAGCACATAATGTTAACTTCTAATAATTCAATTGCAAATGTAAGTAAAAAGTATGAAAGCAATCAAAGCATACAGTATGGTCATATTCCTGCGTGCATATCTGCTGATTTATTTGGAGCGATTCTTTGGTTGAATAGCCCTACAAAAATGTTAGAGTATCAAAAGCAAAAATTGCTCGCCGATTGTTATGCATTTTTAAAGCCGGATAAGGTTTTACTCGATAAATATATAAAATCTTTGGAAGATGCTCGAGCTGCAGATGAAATTGATGAAAAGAAATTTTTATTTTTACGCACACACAAAGTGGTGCTGGATTCTTTAATGGATATCACCAAGGGAGATTATGCACGTTTTAATTCAAAAACATATCTCGAAGTATATGATGATATTCAAGAAAGGTCATTAAAGCAGTACAGGGATGAGGTTGCAGCACACGAAGAGACCCGTGAAAAGCTGAGGAAAGCCGAGGAAGATGCAGCTAATGAGAGCAGTAAAAACGAACTACTTAATGAACGTATTACGCTTATGGAAAAACAAGAACATAAGCGTAAAGAAAAGGAGTTTGATAAAAAGGTTAAATTTTGGGGACGGGTCATCACATTTGTCTTTGCTTTTATTCCATATGTTATTTTAACCGTTGTTATAGAAATAGTGAAAACGCAATTTACAGACTTGACTTGGCATTCAGCTTTTGGAATTGCGGGTACAGTAATTGCAACTGCAATTGCAGGGGCTATTTTTGCAATAGGAAAGAAAAAAATGCTTTAAATTAAGCGAGCGGATTATAAAGAAGAAGATCTTAAAAGAGGAAAATAATAAAATGGCAAAGTAACGTTATTTCACATCTCAAATCCATCCGTGATGCCGTTCAGCCTCGACGTATCTTTCCTCACATAATACGTCTCCGTGATCTGCGACGTACTGTGCCCGAGCAAGTCGGCGACCTGCTTTGGCGAGAGCGCCTTTATTGTTCCGTCCGGTTGTTTGATCCCGTTCACGAGCGTCGACGCGAAAGTGTGACGTAGACTGTGCAGTCCGCGTTTCTCCAATCTCGCGCCGTCGAGTATGCGGTAGTACCGTTTGCGGAAGTTCATCGGGCGGGTGAAACCGCCGGTCTCGTCGCAGATCAACGGCGTGTCCTCGCCGAAGTATGCCTCACTGCGCAAGTCCTCGATCATGGCGACTGCGGTCGAATTCAGCGGCACATCGCGCTTGCTCGATGCGGATTTGAGCTTGCCGATCCTCATCTCCGAGCCTTGATGGAGATTTTCAAGTCCGTCACGGGAAATGACTTCTTTTGTCCCGCGCTGTACATGCATGACTCGTTTGTCAAGGTCGATGTCGCTGTTCAGGAGTCCGAGCGCCTCGCCTGTACGCAATCCTGTGTTCAGCATAAGGATGAATGCCGCAGATTGGCGATAAAGACGTTTACCAGTTCCCCAGCGCTTGAACGCCTCGGCTTTGAACCGCTCGATCTCGTCCGGCGTGAATATCGTCACCGTTTCGGGAATGGGCAGATTCTCTTTGTCCTGCGCCGCGAAGAAGTTTGCTTTTTTTATCATCGGCGCGCTCTGCATCGGATTCTTCGGAATCGCCTCCTGCTGCATCAGGTATTTGAAATACTCGTTCAGAAGGGAATACACTTTCTTAACGGTCGTGTACGCGTATCCCTCACACATTTTTTGATTCAGCAGACTCTTTATGTCGGCGGCGGTAATGTCGCCTACTGTTTTGTTTCCGAGGACGGGATAAATTTGATTCTCTGCCGTGCATTCGTAGCGGTCGTATGTTGTCCGCTCGATCGACGGGAACTTGAACACGCGCAACCATGTCCGCATACTGTCCGCGAGTCTTTTCTTTGCCTCGTCGGATTCCTCTATGGCGGTGTTGAAATCTGCGATATAGTCTGTTATCTTCCTGTTGACGGATGTTTTCGTCTTGCCGGAAAAACTCCGCCGTTTTCGCTCGCCTTGTTCGTCCCGATACCACACTACGCCGACCCATCGCCCCGTGGCGAGTTGGTTTATGTTTCCGTTAGTCAACAGTTTCTTCTGCATGTGTCCTCCGTTATTCTTTTTTCGTAATTTCTATCATGATTTGCGCCGCGAGCTTGAATCCGTTGATGAATGCGTTAATTTCGCCGATGCTGCACATCTCGTCATAGCAGTCGATGAGCTTTTGCAAAGTTTCATTCTGCTGTTCGTTTAGAGCTGCCTGCAGAACAGATTTGTGTCTGTCTGCATATCCGAGCAGGGTGCTGTATTCTTTATCGTACTCATGGGTTCTTTTCTGCGGGTCGATGTTGCCGAGGTAAAGTTCTTCGAGTATGTTCATTGTGTTCCTCCGTTTGCGTCGGTCGTTATCGCAGCACAACACAATACCACAACCCGCGGGATATATCCAGCGATTTTTCATATTTTTCAGCAGCTTTTTCGAATCGCCGACCGTGTCTCACAGCCGCGCACGCGCGCGAGATGTGTCTTTGGCGGTCAGTTATGCCGCCACGTCGGACAACCTCGCACAAACCGCGCAAAAATCGCTCACGGCGCGTTATCCGCCGTGCTGATACCTGACTGCATCCTCGAATCTGTACTGACCGTTAATTTTGGATGTTTCAGCGACGCACTGTCGGCGCAGTTCGTCGAGCTTGTTTTCACTGATGTCATTTGTCGCCGCGACGACATGCATCATCATTGACAGCTCCACCGCCTGCTTGAAAATGACGCGCGCGATCCGTTCTTCTGTGTCCGCGATCCGTGCGTTGATGACGGACTCGTATGCGGGAGTGAGGATGTCACTGTAATCCTGCCTCTGCAAATGCGCAATGTAGAACCTGATCGCTGCTCGTATGAATTCGTTGCGCGAGGAGCAGTTTGCTCTTGAGATTGTGTTATCGATATCATTTATCACTGATTCCTCGAGATAAATTCCTATTGTTTTCTTGTCGCTCATGTGATACCTCCATTTTTGTTGTATTAAATCCTTTGACAAAGAAAACGCCTGTAACTATGGGCATATTCGTCCGCCTTGAATAGAATTTCTAACAAATTCCCCGTTTTTGAATAGATTTTGAACATACCGAACGGCGTTGCCGGTCGGTGTAAATCGGCTCGTTATGACAGGTTTTTAACAGAGCCTTTATCCTGCTTAAAAATCGACTCACCCGAATCGGCGTGAATTTGCTTCAAACTGGCGTTTGAAATACTCATCCGACGCTGCCACAATAGGCAGGATCGTGTACATCAGATTGCCGTTTCGATAGTGACCGTTTACGAGGATGCGAGTCTGTTTCGTGGTAATCAGCGACTTGCTTTCGAGTTGCCGAATATACTTTTTCACGGTGTTCGGACTAATGTGTAGAGCCTTTCCGATGGTTTTGTAACTCGGATGGCACGTATACGTTTCCCTGTCCTCGCAGAACATCAGATAGGCATAGACTGCTATCTCTCCCGCCGACAGTCCGAGACTGAATATCTCGTTCGGCATGGGGAAAAAGTTTGATGCGGATGATCTTGACATGCTTTTCATTTTCGTTTTTCCTTTCTCGGTCCTCCTTTTTTGATTTACTTACAGTAAATCAAAAAAGACCCGTATTCACAGGTCGGAGCATAGCAAAATGAAACGGACGAGGTCGTTCGTTTTTGCTGTTCCGTGCCTATGTATTACGAGTCTTGATATGTATGTTTGTGTGACTTTGGAAAGGTGGCACTATTCGGTTGTGGGTGTATTGTACCACACGGAACATATGTTTGTCAAGAGGGGCGGGTCAAAATTTCGAGGGGACTTGACATTTTTCGGGAATGCGATTACAATACGAACGCTGAACGACGGCACAGTCCGCCTGTCGCGTCCGTGCCCTTTTCTTTGTTTACAGCGACGCAAATTTTGACGGGTAAAATGCTTTAATTTTGTTTGAAGCAGTTTTTTCTCTGTCGTCAAATCTCGTGCTGAATAAATATTTCATCATATGATTGCATTTGCAATCGAAATGTGGTATACTATATTTGAAGAAATACACTATTCACCTCTATTTTGAGGAGGCAGTCATAATGGCGAATTCATTTGTTCAGTTTCGTGCCGACGAAACGACTAAAATTATTGCGTCCGATATATGCGAAAAGCTCGGAATGGATCTTCCGACATATCTTCGTATCTGCATGGTACGGCTTGTTCAGGAAAACGGTATACCGTTCAGCATGAAATTAGACGAAAAAACAGGCAGCTGCGGGATGGCGGCGATGAAAGCCGCGAGCAGGATCGCGGAGGAAAACGGCATAGCGGATATGACTCTTGACGAGATAAACGACGAAATAAACTCGGCAAGAAGGTGAACGTGTTTTGAGATACTATGCCGTGATCGACACGAATGTGCTTGTTTCCGCAATGCTGAAATGGAACTCGGTTCCGGGGAGCGTCATGGAGCTTGTGTTCGGAGGAACAATAATCCCGCTTTATAACGATCATATTTTGAACGAGTACCGCGATGTGCTTGCGCGACCGAAATTTTGTCTGACGCAAAGCATCATTGACGACGTTGTAAACGAGATAGAATCAGCCGGGGTCGATGTTGATGCTGCTCAGCTTGATGTCGATCTGCCTGATCCTAAAGACCGCGTCTTTTATGAGGTCGTCATGGAAAAACGTGAGACCGGGGACGCATATCTCGTAACGGGGAATATTAAACATTTTCCCGCAGAGCCGTTCATCGTTACACCGAGACAGATGTTGGATATAGTCATCGACGGTTTGCTGTAAAGGGTCATTAAACAAGATTACGCAAAATTTGTGCGGTGATGTTCAAACGAAATCCGCCATGCACAAAAAATGACTGGTCAAAACCCCTATCAGCAATCGGGCAACGGCGCATATTAGATGGAGACAACCGCTTCAATTCAGAGCGACATCAGCAAAGTATCAGCAAAACGGCTCTTTTTTCAGTCGTCGACTCAAAAAAATCCTTGCAAACACTGACAAAATTATGACCGGTAAAATTTTACCGGAGCCGCTCCAAAACCGTGGGTCGCGGGTTCGAATCCTCCTGCCCCTGACTAAAACGCACTGAAATCAGTCGATTTCAGTGCGTTTTTCGTTATAAAATTGTGCGACCTGTCACAGTGCCAGGTCGGGCGGAATTGGTGCAAAAACGTCGATTGCAGCGTTGTGACAGCGGAAGATATTGTACCTTATCTATGGTTCATACCATTGACAATGGCAAGCACTGGCGTTATTCCTGCAACTACTGTTTCGCACAGCTCGTTTTCTATGGCGAGTGCGGTGAACTTTATCGACGCGTCCATTGGAACAATAAAGGCTGCAAATCTATCGATTGGTGATGCTGCAACCGCTTGGAGGCTGCCGACCACGCCTGCCGCAGTTGGATGATCAATGAAACACTTCTGGAGCAGGTAGTGATCGACGCCATAAAACGGGTACTCTGCCAGAAGAACGATTCCCTGCAAAATCTTCGTGCCAACATCGCAACGGTGGTGCTACAAGGCGATGCACACTCGTCGGAGGTCATAGACGAACTGATGCGCAAGCTACAAAACAAGCTACAAAAGATGTTGCTGAAGAATGTCAACCAGAGGTATGATTACGACGCCATCGCAGACGAGATATTCTTGTTCCGGGGAGCAACGTAGGCAGGCAGAAGTGGACAGTGTCATCAAGTATTAACAGATGAAACAGATCCGGGGTCTACAGGATTTCATCAAGAACTACCCCACCGACATCACGATGTTTGGCGAGACACCAGTCACGAGGTTTGTTGAAAAAGTCACGGTTTATGAGGACAAGTGCACCGTAGAATTTAAGTCCGGCGTCACAATCGATATCGAAGAATAAAACAAGGCTCCCATACTACCGATGAAGGTAGGGTGGGAGCCTCGACCTCTTTAGAAGACCATTTGAGATGGTTGTAAAATTGCCTCGATTAAACTAATCAGTTTCTGTGTATACGGAAATAGTATGTTATCATCAAAATCCTTTAATTTTGATATCGCATCTTCCAAGGAAAACGAATACCGAACATCTTGAGGATCTGACGCAATTTGCGTTACTTGCCCAGTCTCTCGATTTTCAATGTAAAATCCCATTACACGACCACTGCTGAGTTCTTCTATTTCCTCATAAGAAGGTCTCCCTTTATGCTTACAATAATTATATCTTTTCCTTATTTCCGATGAAGAAAAACTATCCCAAAAGGCAACGATATGGTTTATTACTGGCTCAAATTCAGGGCACATAAGTTTTAGATATGAAAAAGGATTGTCTTCCGCTGTGGGCGAAGTGACATTACCTTCTGCTTTTCTAAGAAGTTCTGCCGCTTCCTCAATAGGTTTTATTCCGCTAATATCAACTCTTGCGCCCTTATTGCTACATGCAAATTCAACTGCAACATAACAAAGCGTCCACGAAATGTCTACAACAGCATTGTAATAAAAGAGCGCAGTCTCATAAAAATGAGACCTAAAAATTAAGCGGGATACTTCTGTTGTAGTCTTATCCTCCAATGGATAAAACCAATGATTCCAATCATCAGTTTCTGTTTCATACATAAAAATTCTGGCTGCAGAATATTGCTCAACAAGTTCACTCTGCTTTGCACGGAAATATACATCATTACTGCTTGGCAGCTTTGAACCTACCAAATCAAATTTAACTTCTGCTGGCCTATCTAAAGAAAAAATGTCAGTATTAAAATCCATTATAAAGCTCCTTATGCCAATCACAATCTGATCCAACTGTGATTGATTCTCTGCTCCCCTCTGTCTGTGATGACAGCGTGGGAGCCTGTTTTTATAACATCTAAATTACAGTTTCAAACCAACTACAAAAACATCTAAATGGGCAACTCAATCCTATAACATCTAAATTGCCTACTCATCCCTCTAACCAATTTCCTTGATATGCTCTTTCAAGGTATTTTTCACGGTCAAATCTGCTCTCCGATGCTAACGGCGTAATAACAGAAAAGCCCATATTTACGGCATTTTCCCGGCAGTCAATCCCTGACATGTGACATCAATACTACCGTCTTGATAGTTGTCTCATTTTCCAAGGGAAGTTCGGTCACTTCCTGACCGTTTAGCGGAACAGGGAAATTGAAACTAATGC